>JACZKK010000159.1 GCA_014860115.1 Ignavibacteriaceae bacterium | reverse complement strand
GGTATGAATAGTATTATGAATAATATTATCATCATTAATAGTTTCCACTATATCAACCTCACCTGCGGCAGGCCAATCAGTGCAATTAACCGAACTTGGAGTATTGTAGAATTGACCTACACCCGAATATTTATCCAGGCTTTCATCTGAAATAGAATTATTATTTTCTTTGTAGAGCCATTCATCCTGTCTGCTTCCGTTTAACCACCAGGCAGGCCAAACAGCTTTTTCAGATGGAAATTTTCCTTTGAAGACAAATAAGATTTTATGAACATCATCATTTAGATTGTAATATGGTTTTGATGTGAATCTAAAAGAGTCAAATCCTAGAGAATCATCTCTGCTTTTTATATAACTATAAAGTCCTTCATTTTCCGATAGCCTTATCATATCATCATTTACCCATTTCATCCGATCATAAATTACATCGCCCAAAGTGGGATCGTCGTGTGGAAAGGTTGTAAAGAAATATTTTTCAACTTTTGAGAAATCATATTTTTGATTTTCAAAATCTAGAATGAAAAATTGATTCTCGTAATTAACTGAGTTGTTGCTTTGGGCAATACCCATCCCACCAGCCAATGTTTGAATTGTAAAGAGAGGTAAAAGTATGTTAGTGTAATTAATCATCATCTGAAAATTTCTAATCAAAGTTGAATACGAACCGTTTGTACTGAATTCGGAACCATCTTTATAACAGCATATTTATCATCGATCTGAAGACTAAATTCCAATGGCTCTTTGGTTGTATTTAATAATTGAACAGTAAGAAGTTTAGAATCATTTATCGTGGCACAGGTATGAAGCGCATCACTATCTAATCCGCTTAAAGTTTTTTCAGTTTGTACTGCTTTATCACCCGGTCTTATCGTTCTGCTGAATTGTGCAAGTATGTAGTAAATGGGAGTATAATAGACGTGCTTGTTTTCTGTATCTATCATTATAGGAGCACCGCAAAAATTACCAACGTGATTTGGTCCGCCTCTTTGATCTAATACAACATTCCAATCAATCCATCCTCTTAACCAGTGATTTATGCTTACAATTATGTTTCTGGCGTAGCGGTGAACCGGAGTGTAGATAGGATGATCATCCATATTTACAGATTGCCAAGTTGCGGAGTATGCCCAGTCTGTAGCATCCTCATTCCACCAGAATGAATCATTATCAAACCATTCTGTTTCTTTAAAGCGATGAGGATCTAAGATACCACCAGGTGCATCTTTGCCTAAATCATCAATGCATCCTTCAGTGTGTAAAATGGCTCGATCAGGAAATTTTGAATTTACTCTTTCAAACACATCTTCATAAACTTTGTTTGTGCTCTCGTACCAGTGCACGGCGGAACCATAAACATATTTTGCAGTTTCCTCATCTTTTAATATTACATCTGCCCAGTGCTCTAAGCCATCTCTATTTTGATCATAGATGAGAAGTTTTACATCCTTAAAACCATTTTCGTTTAACTTTGGTCCCAGGTATTTTTTAATAAACTCATTTTGTGATTCGGGAGTAAAATGCATACTCTCCCACTGACCATTGTTACCGTGAGGTTCATTTACCGGAGTGATTCCCCAGATATTAACTCCTTCGGATTTATATTCCTTTAAATATCTAATAAGATAATCTGCATAAGTTTCTTCGTACTCTGGTTTAAGTTTACCACCGGTTCCCTGATGATTATTTTCCTTTGTACCTTTGATGTAGTAATCTTCAATATCCTTCATCCAGGGTGGTGCGGTCCAGGCAGAAGAAACTATTCTAAGTTCATTATCTTTTTGCTGATTTTTAATTTCTATAGCTTCTTTGATCATAGGCAGAAGATCAAAGGATGAATCTTTTATCTCGGGATATTTCTTTGGATCGAAACCTTCTTTATCAGGAGTAATACTGAAACTTTTTAAAGCCGTATCACCAATTTTATCCAGGTAAGAGTATTTTCCTTCAACAGTAAAATCACACGATCCAATGTGAGTTCTGGTAAGAGAAAAATTTGCACCCTTGTCACTAAAAATTTTCTCCATCACTTCTGCACGTTTTTCCTTTTCCAGATGTGCTAACACAAATGCAGAAGCCTCGGTGAAAGATGAGCCTATTCCATCTATCGTTTGCCTGGTAATTGATGGATTAATCTTAATGATAGTTCCAAGTGAAGCTTCCCCTTCAACAAAAGTTATACTTCCCTTCTCAGCTATTTTATCACCTGCTTCTGATGTAACAAGATTTTCTTTGCTCACCAGAATTTTTTTATCCTGATCACATGAGATAAAAAAAGTACCTGCAATCAGAACTGCTGGGAGAATGAATATTATTTTTAACATAACCTGTATCTCCAAATGAATCTCAGCTATCAATTTTCCCGTACTTAAAATTTCCGTCTTTATCCCACAAACCCCAGTAGGCTCCAACATCGCCCTCTTTTTCTATTTTCCAGGTTTCATCAAAACTTGAGAAATAGAATATGTCAATGTTTTCCTGATTAGCCCACGAAAAAGCGTTGATGAAGTAACTTAAAGCATTTTCGTAAGATGGTACAGCATTGCGATCGGGTGTCCCAACATTTGGCCAGCCGGTTTCGCTGATGATTACTTTTTTACCCTTAGCAGCAGAAACTGCCTGGTAATACATATTTTTTAAGTATGATAAAGAATGCTCTAATGGATAACCCTCCCAGAAGGGATAGCAGTTTGCAAGAATTACATCGCACACACTGCAAATCAGAGGATGGTTTACAAACTCATAATAAGCATCAACATATCCAACGGGAACGTTGGTAACTTCCTGTTTAACTTTTTGAATATGTTTTATGATTTCATCTTCCGTAAGATCACCGCGAAGTAATACTTCGTTACCAATCGCAACTATATCTGCATATCCATCCTTAGCAACTTTAATTATGCTTTCAATTTCTTTTTCATTCTTTTCTTTATCATTTCCAAGCCACGCACCTACAAGTGTCTTTATGCCATGCTTATGGGCAATTTTTGGAATGTGCTCATTACCATCAACGCAGGAAAACGATCTCACCCACTTAACGTAAGGTTTGATAATTTTCATTCTAGTTTCTATTTGTTCTTCAGAAATAAGAGAACCCGGGCTTTGATTTTCTAAATAAGCACTGAAAGAAATACCGTGAATACCCTGTTTTAATAATTTCAAAAAAGTTGATTCAAGATCGGCTTTACTTAAATCCGAAATATCAATACCGGTTAATATGTTTGGTTTAAATCCGCTTCGTGACAATTTAACCTCTGCTTAAATATTATGAATAACTAAAACGGGAAGCTTAGACTTGCGCAAGACTTTGTTTACTGTGCTTCCAATTGTTGCATTCTTTAAAGTTGCCTTACCTGTAAAACCGATTACAATTAGATCACATTTTTTCTCTTCAGCAACATTTAATATTATTTTAACGGGACTGCCTCTTTCGACAAGAATATTAATGTCCTTTATGATATCCTTACCGAAAGCACGGGTAATTTTCTTAGTAACTTGTTTATTTATATTAGTTGTAAACTCTTTTGCTTCAGTGAATTTTTTATCGATGCTAGGAAATCTCTCAAGTCCTACATCAAATGTTAACAAGTCAATTAATTCAGTATTGAGGACGTAAAGAAAAGTAAGTTTAGCTTTATATTGCTCAGCAATTCCGAGAGCATGACTAAAAACTTCTTTCCAGTTTTCCGACAATTCTGTTGTATACAGGATATGTTTGTATTTTAATTTGGACATTTATCTTAAACTCCGAATTATATGCAATTAAAGAATTCACATTTCTAAATATTTTTCCGGAATATCTTTATAACCCCAGGCTTTTAACTGTCTTGACCAACCACCAAGATTTTCAATAGTTACTGGAATTATTTTGAGTCTGATAATCCCTTCTATTTTTTTATTGAAATAAATTTTATCGATAACTGTTTCAACTGATATTTCACCCCAGGTGAAAGTTGGCTGCCCTAATAATACTTGTACATAATTCTTCTCGATATATTTTAGTTGTACGGGAAGTGCATCCACGGCAACAATTTTTATTGTGCCGGGTTCAATGACATCTTTTAATCTTTCGCCAAAGAAAGCCCAGCTTCCAACCATTGCCCAACCTTTAAGATCGGGATATAATTTTATAACCTCATTCATTACAGCGATTGCCTCGGCTTCAGTTTCAGGATGATAATATGTGCCGACAATCTCTATATCAGGATAATCAGCAGCAGTTTTTGTAATCCCTTTAACTCTTTCCTGAAGATTATTTGCCATCCTGTTACCACCCAGAATTGCGATTTTACCTTTTCCATCAATAAGTCCAGCTAATTCATTCATCAATTTCTTACCCATTTCTAAATCATCAGGACCATAAAAAGCAAAACGTTTCGAATTGGGGGCGTCACTATCAAAAGTCATAACCTCTACACCATTATCAACAGCGTAATTGATTGCTTGTGTAAGTGTATCCTCATCAGAGCAGGAAACAATAATAGCTTTATTACCGTTTTTGACTACATTACGTATAATTTCAGCTTGTTCAGAAGCGCTTTCATTTGCAGGAGTTTGCCAATCGATAACTACTTTGAGCTTACTGTACTTTTCGGTGAGTGATTCTGCTGTTTTTAATGCACCTGTTTTTGCCGATATGAATACCGGATTTGCTGAGCTCTTAGCTATCATTGTGATTACTATTGTTTCTTTATTATGCGTCCCTTCACCTTCCATATCGGCATCACCGCAGCCGGATATTGCAACTAATAAAGCAGTTAAGAATAGAGCGGTTAACTGTTGGGTTATTCTTGTCTTAATTAAAAATCTTTTTTTCATTTTATTACCTAAAAGTATTCTCAAGTGCTGGGTGAAATTTTTTCAACACTAATTGATTTATTTCGGCGTTTTTCTAATTCACTTCTTATTTCATAAGATTTTTCTTCAGTGATTTTAAAGGAAGCAATGGAGTAAATTGCGATTAGTGCACCAACTGCAGGGATACCAACATCAACGACTCTCATCCAGAAAAATGTGCTGGACGTTTGAGCACCGCCAAAATCAACAACGAAACCAGTACCATTTAAAAGAAAACCTGAAAGACCGAATGCTATTGCCATTCCAAGCTTAACCATCCACCAGTAAATAGATCCAAACATACCTTCACGTCTTTCGCCGGTTTCAAGCTCATCAAGATCGCATACATCTGCAATCATCGAACCCATTAATGTAAACAATGCCCCCATTCCAACAGCAATAAAAGGTGCAGGAATAACAACCATCCAGGGAACCATTGGATCATAACAGAACCACTTTAGCAAACTGCCGAAAAACATTATTGCTGTAGCGATTATAAAAGTTTTTCTCTTGCCGATCCTCGATGAAATCCAGGTAACAGCTGCTATCGCGGCTAATGTTGAAATTGTTGTAACCGTTCCAAATAATCCCATGTAATAAGCACCCATACTTTTATCGCCGCCGCACACATAAAATATTGTAATGTAAGAACTGAAAGCTCCGACCAGCATAATTCCATTAAATACGAAAAATGTACCTGCACACAGTTTTAGAAATTCAACTCGCTTAATAGTTATTAGCAATCCTTTAAAGAAAAGCGCAACATTCTTTTTTAAACCTTCCACAAATTTGTTCTTTATTCTTACCTCTTTGTCCTGTCCAACAAAACGTTCTCTGGTAAATATTGCGGGCATAATACCAACTACTGCAACAAAAACACCAATTAAAATTGCAAGCGTGCGTGCACCTTGAACTGAGTCTGAGAAGAATCTGTCATTTTCCATGAATGCATAAAACCAAGGAAGTGTTATCCAGGCAAATTGTCCCATAAAATTCATAACGCCCATTAAGCGTGTTCTTTCGTGATAATCTGATGTAAGCTCGTAACCCAATGCAACCCAGGGCGTTGCAAACATTGTATAGAATAAATAGAAGATGATTGAGCCGATAAGAAAAAACCAGAAATAAAACATCTCGCTGTAGCCTTCCGGCAGCTGCCACATTAAGGCAAATGTCAGCCCTACTAAAATGGCACCTATGAAAATGTACGGTCTTCGTCTACCATATTTAGACCGAGTGTTATCTGATATGTAGCCCATTATAGGATCTGTTAAAGCATCAGTCAATCGCGGGATAGCTTGAAGTGTACCAACAAGAGCGGGATTAATTCCGAGACCCACATTCAATACAATGGACATATATCCAATTGCACCACCAAGCAGGTTATTAACAATGGACCCAAGTCCGTAAGCAAACTTTTGACTGTTTGGTATTTTATCTTTAGATGCTGTTTTATGAATTTCTTTACTACTCATTAACTTTTCTATTTTCCAATTGAAGGTGAAAAACCAAGGTTACATTTATTAATAGTATATCGAAATAGTTAAGCATTATTATTCCTTATATACTCTTACATAATCAATAAGCATGGTTTGTGGAAAAGGAGTTTCGCTTGTAGGGAAGCCAACATAGTTACCACCAACAGCTACATTAAGAATTAAAAAGAAAGGTTTATCAAAGACCCAGCGACCGGGCAAATCTTCAGGTTTAATCTCTTGATACAGTACCTCATCAACATAAAATCTTAAATAATTTTTTCCCCACTCAACTGCAAAGAGATGAAAATCAACATCAAATCTATTTTGTTCAAAGCCAAAGCTTTTTGTTAATGCAGCACCACCTGAATAACCAGGTCCATGAACAGTCCCGTGTATGAGATTGGTTTGTTGACCGCGATATTCCATAATATCTATTTCACCGCATTCAGGCCAACCGACTGTTTCAATATTTGAACCGAGAAGCCAGAAAGCAGGCCATATGCCAGGACCCCAGGGCAATTTAATACTTGCTTCAAATCTACCGTATGCTTGTTCAAATAATCCTTGAGTTTTTATTCTTGCTGATGTGAAAGGCACACCGCCGAAAGATTCTCTTCTGGCTGTAATTAGTAAATTGCCTGTTCCATCCAGAGATATGTTTTCTGGTCGGTCAGTGTAATATTGCAATTCCTGATTTCCCCAACCGTTATCACCTGTTCCAATATCATAAGTCCAATTTGAAGGATCCGGACTCTGACCGGCAGGTCCATCAAATTCATCCTGCCATACAAGCTGCCAGTTTGGAACTTCTGGATCCAAAGAATTATCGCAAGAGGGCACTATAAAAAGTATTAGTGCAAAAACAAAAAGTACTAAAACGTGTTTCTTATTGGATTTCATAAATTCTCCTATTACTTCTTATTTCCTTAATAAATAATTAATTTTTTATTTCATCACTGCAGGAACAATATTTTCTCTTAGTATTCTTGGATCAATAAAAGCTTGTTCAATTGCTAAGGTTGCAGCACCAATAGCAATTCCTTTTGAACCAAGAGCACTTGTCCCTAATTTTGTTTTACTAACACTGCTGACAAGAGCACACTCATCAATTTTTTTCTGAATAGGATTAATAACTAACTCTCCAAGTCGTGATAAGCTACCGCCTATTATTATCAAATCCGGGTTTAACAAATTGACTAGACTTGTAATTGCGCTTGTTAGATAAATTGTTGCTTCATTAACCACCTGAATTGCTAGTGGATCTCCGTTCAATGCAGCATTTTCGATATCTATAACGCTTGGACTTCCATTCAATAAAGAACTGTTAGGATAAAGGTTTGATAGAGTTCCAATTCTTTCTTTCAGAGCCCATGCAGAAATTACAGTAGCCAGGCAGCCTCTCAATCCACAGCCACATAATCTTCCGTTTGGATCAATTGGCATATGACTCATTTCACCAGCGATGCCTTTTGAACCACGATACAATTTACCGCCAAGGATATAACCGGCACCAATTCCGTTTGATATTTTTATATAGATAAGATCGTTTACATTTTTGCCTGCACCCCACCAATGTTCAGCTAATGCACCTAGGTTTGCATCATTATCCAGGTATACCGGTACACCATATTTTTCACGTAATCTCTCCAGTCCGCTTTTACCATGCCAGGAAGGAATTATTGTTTCAGATAAATACTCAGGACGGATTGGATCCACAGGACTTGGTACAGATACTCCAATACTCAAAAGCATTTCAGAGCCATGCTTCAAGGATGAGAAGCATTCGTTACAAAGTTCATCTATTAATTTATGCGTGCCCTCGGGATCTTCTCTTACTGGATATCCCTTTTCATTCCATAGAAGTAACTTTCCACGCAAATTAGTCATGGCTACTGAAACGTGTGTAGCGCCGATATCAATCCCCAGAATTACTTTTGCATCATCCTGAAATTGAAGTAAGATTGGTTTTCTGCCGCCGCTCGATTCACCATTCCCAATCTCAGCAACTAAACCGGTTGGAAGTAAGTCTTTAATAATCTCCGTAACAGTTGAACGAGATAAATCTAACTGTCGTGAAATCTCAGCTCTTGAAATTTGATGTTCACGCCAGATTAATCTTAAGATAGAATCCTTTAACGATAGTGTGATCTGTGGATCTATTTTATTTTCTGCTGTGCTGCTTATTCTATGCATGCTTCGTTATGAATTTAAATCGAATGATAAATTCATTCATTTATGAAATAGTATGTTATCTACATAAATGGTATTTGGATCTCCTGAAATTATCATCTGAGCTAAATGACCTCTTGTTGTTAAACCTGTAAAATCGGATAATGGAATATCAAAGCTTACCCACTCACTTGTTACTAACGGAGGTGATGAGTTTGCATCAAACGTAAGTTCATGCTCTACATCATCTCCGCCGCCAAATGCACCATCAGCTCCGAAATCCACTAGTTTAATTTTAAATATAGCAGGAAGTGCTGTCGGATCCGGAGTCCAGATATCCATACGAAAATGTGTCATCGAAGTTGCATCAACGGTTTGATTGATGAATTCGATGCCTGCAAAAACTAAGTTGGTATATAACTTAGTATCATTCCCTTCTATTTGTACATCTGCAACATCCGCCTGATCCCAAACAGCTGACCAAGTATCGACAGGTACATTTGTATATGGATTGCTGAATAATGAGATCACATCAGCTGCAGAAAACGTTGGAGTAGGTGCCGGCTCAGTAGGTTCTGTTACTGTTCCTCCATCTTCTTTATAGAAATAAACATTATCTACATAAACAGTATTTGGATCGCCGGAAATTACCAACTGTGCTAAATGTTCTCTTGTTGTAAGTCCTGTAAATGCTGATAGAGGAACATCTAACTGAACCCATTCACGGGTTGCTAATGCTGGAGTGGTATTAGCAGTAAAGGTGACTTCGTGAGAAACATCATCTCCACCACCAAAAACTCCGTCTGCGCCAAAATCAACTAATAAAACATTGAAAGCTGCCGGGAGATTTGTCGGGTCCGGAGTCCAGATATCCATATGAAAATGTGTCATCGTAGTTGCATCAATCGTTTGTGATGCGAATTCAATACCGTTAAAATTAAGATTAGTATAAAGCTTAACATCATCGCCATTAATTTGTAGTTCTGTTAACACAGCAGTTGAGTAAAGCCATCCTGTTGCCCAGGTATCTACTGGTACATTTGTGTAGGCATTACTGAATAATGAAATGACATTTGCGGCCGGAACCGTTGGAGCAGGTGCCGGGTCAGGAAGCTCCTCCACATTAACTGTAATTGAACCTGTTGCATCCATTGATCCAAATTTTGCAGTTACTTTAGCTGTGCCCATAGCAATCACTGTGATCTGTCCACTTTCATTTACAGTAGCTACTGATTCATCAGATGAAGTGAATGTAAAATAAGTTGGTGAGACATTTACTCTTTCATCAGTTCCATCAGGCATATTGTAAAGTACATAAATATCACCAATGTTAAGTGTCTGGCCAACAGCAGCGATTGTAGTTTGATCTTGCCCGTTTAATATGAAGGGTCTTGGATGAGCAATAGTACCAAGCTTTTCAAATTGAACTTCGTCGAACCATATTGTGTAACCCTTGTCGTTTTCTGGTCCCTCAGAATAGAAAAACATTCCTCTCTCTGCGGTCCACCTGCCTGGATCTGGAATTGGTATAATATATTTTTTCCAATTAGAATTAACAGCCAGTCCGGTTATAGTTGCTAAATTTTTAGATTGTCCCAGATCATTGCCAATCCCTACGATATCAATATTTGCCGGTTGACTGGCTTTAGCCCAAAATGTTAAGGCATCATAGCCGGATAGATTTCTTCCAACATTAGTAAAATAAGCTCCTCCTGCATAAGCTCCCTGCGGGTCCTCGAAATCCGGAACTTCAATTCGCATTGAAGATGTTCCTTTGTATTTTATATCGGTAACTACATCAAATGCAGTTACTTTTGATCCGCCGAATGCAGCATAATTAAGGCCGCTGCTGAATCCATCAATAAATACTTCTGGATCAACGGGGTAATCCGCTGGTTCTAAAATGTTAGGATCTCTTTCACAACTTGTAAAGAATAACGCGGAAATTATTGTGAAGAAAGTTATTGTCTGATAAAAAATATTTCTTTTTTTCATTTGAAACTCCACTAATTATTTTGATTACATACCAAGGTTGAAATGTAAATATGTACGTATTTCCCACTCGCTGCCATCTGAATAACCTGGGGCATTAGGGTCACAAACAGGCTCACCTAAAACATTAAGATATGTTGTTGGACAGTAGCGTGGTGAATATTTATCGAGAGAGCGCCAGGTCGCCAGCACCCCTAATCTGGTTTGTGGTAAATAGAACCATTCCGGTATTCCAAATTGAACCGAGACATCTGCTGCTAATTGAAGCGGATAGGTTAAGTTAAAATCTCTATGATAATCGTATGGACCCCAATCGTTTACTTTTACCATAGTAATAATTTTAAAGCTGTTGGCAACAAAACGAATATCAGCTCCGTATCTTTCGATAAGTCTTTCATTGCTACCATTTGCCTGACCCAAGCCGCCATACAGGTTAGCTATCAATCCAAAACTTGGGGTTAACTTCGAAACGATACGTGTATAAACTTCCCATAAATCACGAGCAGGGGGAGCGCCCGGGAATGCAAAAATTGTTCTGCCATCGGCTAAAATACCAATAGACGCATCCCTGGTTGTTGGATGATGCCTGAAAATATATCCTGCACTGAATGCAAGTTTAGCATCTTCTCTTTCGTCACTATCCCAGGCATACATCCACGTAGCTGGAGTTGGGTCGTAAGTAATCAATAGTTCGCCAGCAGTTTCCTCACGATTTCCTAATACTGCAAAGGGATCAGATAAAATATTTCTTGGTCTGCCAGGAGGAGGTACATCACCCGGAATCGGTCCTTCAATTGGTTTCTGCCACAAAAAGTTTGGAGAAATCTGAAACTCGCCAAGTGTAACGGCTAATCCGGAAAGAAAATTATAATTATTTCCCAGTCCGCTTCCTTTTAATCTCCAACCTGTAAATGTAAGTGACTGATTCACTCCACCATCAGCAACCAATCCTTGTACAGCTCCTTCGGCGTACCAATTCCATCTACCGCTTGATAAGGTTATCTTTGCCTTACCTCCAAATGCATCAGAGTCTTTAATTTTATCTTGGAGAATTACATAGTTGCCGACATCTCCGGTAGCTATTTGAAAAATATCACCTACTTTAGTACTGCCCGACCATATACCACCAACTTCAAAACCGAATATTCCAACTTTGGATGAAAGATGTAATGTAGCTCTTCTCGTCGGAGGAACAGGTATTGCAAAGGAACTTACAGGTCGCGTTGCCTGGTCTAAATCTTCATGATAAATACCTGTTATTTCGACCGGTCCTAATTCATGCTGGTATTTTAATAATATTGCCGGATTAGCCCCCCACCAAAGTTCTGGTCCGAAAGCAATTTTTAGTCCATCAAGAAAATCCTTGCCAGCTATTTCGAAACCTGACGGAGTTAAACCATTATAGATATCTATATTAGGTCCATAATTTGCTTCCGGGTATAATCCAAAAAAATCACCCTCATAACCCCAATGATAATGACCGGTGCGATAGAATGCATCCAGATTAAATAATGAATGATCCCATTCTACACTTGCTTGATATACCGCCACTCTCTCAAGTCCGCTTAAAGTAACTTCGCCATTTTCTGTTGGAATAGGAACCGTTATCGGTCTTCCTCTATTTTCATAAAATATTTCATTGATTGGATTATCGGGAACGTTACCCAATACGTTCAAGGCTAATTTACCTGTTAGGTTTGGTGCAGGGTTAGCTTCAAATTCTGCGAAGAATGATTCCATATGATCAAATCCCAGGAAAGCTGGGAATACAGTGCTTCCTGTTACTTTATCATCCGGTGTACTTATCTTATCTCCACCAGTGCTGTATGTTTCAAGCTTGATAAATAATCCGCTTAAACGAAGTAAACTATTTTTTGATGATTCAAGCGCTGCTTTGTCACCGCGGGCTTTTAATACGTATTCCGCTGGAACTAATTTATCAAAGTGATATTGGATGACTGAGGCATCAATGTTATCATCATAAGGATTAATTTTGAATGCATCCTTTAAAGCGTAATAAGCAGCACGCGGATATAACTCATATAAGCCATTTGCATCCGTAGGACCTTTAGCACAAATACCAAACCACTCTTCATTCATATTATTCTCGCCCTCAATATAATCCTCGCTATATCCACCATTAGACCAGGAAGCGTGAGTATCGTGTACATCTAAATTACTTTCCTGTAAATATTTCCACCAGCCATCGCTAAATTGAAAAGTCATACCTCCGATTGAAATTTCAGTTTTGTCATTATCATAAGCGTGTTGAAAAATCTCTTTCCAATTACCTAAAAAATATTTTGTTTGCATCAGCTGATCTTCTCTCATCTCAACAGCATTAAATGCATCGGCACCAAACTCAGTAAACATAACAGGCACATCTAATTTTTCTTTAACTGTATCAAAGAGATCAGTAAAAGAAACACCTCTGTATGCATTCACACCAAAAACATCCATTTCTTTAACTTCTTCAGCTATGATATCGATGAAAAGTAAATCTCCATTACAAATTGCAACAGGATGATTCGTGTCAAACTTTTTAATTTCCTGAATACCCTCGTTAAAAAGTTTATACATATGTCTTGCTCTAACAGACTCTAAAGTTTCACCTTCCGGAATATCTTCGGTTTCGGCTCCACCCCAGAAAAGACCATAGTTATTTTCATTACCGAGAAGCCACATTAACAAACCAGGAGCATCCTTATATTCCTTTACAAGAGCATTTACTTCTATGAGAAGTTGTTCTCGAGTTTGAGGGTCTGCATAATCCGTATTCTGAACATACACTCCGTCGATGGTTACACCATAACGACCGAAAGAGTGATTGATGACAGTATAGATCCCATAATTTTTGTAGATGTACTCGATCCATTTAGGTTGAATTCCGGTATAAACACGAATCGCATTTACACCCATAATTTTTAGAAGTCCCATTTCTCTATCGAGTGCATCTTTAATTAATTCTTCTGGCTGAGTCCAAAGGCTGTATGTATAATTTGTTCCGATTGGGAAGTAATCCCAATTCATACCAATAATAAAAAAGTCTTTACCGTTGATTTGTAATTTTGATCCTCTTTCATCATTAACAATCGAAACTCGCTCAACCTGTGCACTGACAGTTGTGAGTATAATGAAGAAAATGAAGAATAAAATTTTAATCCAGTTTAAATTCAGTCGATTAAAGGTCATGCGATCCTCCCTACGATGTTTCTGTGTAAGATCAAATAAAAAACAGTTAATGCACTCATTAATCTGTGTAATAGATGTTTAAATTTTGGGAATGAAATTCTTGTAGAAGATATGTGAAGAGAATTTAACAGCTCTTCATAATCTGAGTTGTAAGTTGAGAAATTATTAATTCGCTCTAGTAGCGGAAATTCTCTTTTCATTTCAAGCTTTCAACTAATTAAATAATTTTTAACTAGAAAAGAATCGAATCGGATTATGAAAAAATACTTTGTTCGTTTTCCGAACAAAGTTACAATAATTATTTACCTTTGTCAAATTAAAAGATTATAAAATTGAATAATGATGAATTTTCTACTTCAAAAACTACTTCAGTGATTTATTATTGCTTTGTAAACAATGGGTTATTGAAGCTTGAAACTGCCTCTGAATCAGTTGCAACAAAATTCAATTTATTTCAATGAGGGTGATAAAATAATATGAGGTTTTGAAAAAGATGGAGACTTTTTGGTGAGTCACACTTTCAAAAGCTTAATTTTAAATTATTTTCGAAGGTTTTGATTCATTGGGTGAAAATAACAAGTTCTCATCTAACCATATTTTGTGAAAGTTTAGTCATTCGTTATCTGCCAAATTTATACATATAGACCTTCTCTTATATTAATAACACCATTTTCCACTAGTCTACCCCTTTTTTAAACAATAAACTTCACTTTTCTTGTATTGAATTATAATAGTATAATATCATAAATTCTTAGTTTATAATGGAAAATATTTCAAATAATGTCCAATTTTCTTTAGTATTTTGGAAAATATTTTAAATCTTCACCGAAATATTATCTATAGTAGAAAAATATTCAAAAATATTCGGTTATAATAGAAAATTTTTATAATTTTATCTACAGAATCTAATTATTCTGGAAAATTTTTATAAATAAAGCGAAAATGACTCAAAAATGAATGAATTAACATTCGCATCTTCAAATCCTCAGGAAGCATATAGAATTTCTAAACTTCTTCAAGAGAAGAAAATTAGAAAAATAGCTCCGAGGATTTATACTAATAATTTTGAAGAAAAACCTTCAGAAATTGTAAAAAGAAATATTCTCGAGATACTGGGTAATTTATATTCGGGTGCAGTTCTAAGTCATCGATCTGCATTTGAATTTAAACCAACTTCAACTCATCAAATTTTTGTTACACATTCCTATACAAAGAAAATAACGCTTCCTGGTGTAACAATAAATTTTCTTCGAGGAAAAGGTCCGATTGAAGGTGATAATGAATTTGTTCCTGGTCTATATGTTTCTTCTAAGGAAAGAGCTTTCCTTGAGAATTGTCAGATAACAAAAAAGTCCGGATCTGATTCTAAAACATTGAGCATACCACAGATAGAAGAAAAACTTGACGATATACTTTTAGTTCACGGTGAAAACGGTTTAAATGATATACGTGATAAAGCTCGGAAAGTATCTGGGAAGTTAGGTATGAAAAATGAATTCGAAATCTTAAATAAAATTATTGGCGCACTTCTTACAACAAAGCCAGCTCGAGTTTTGAAATCTGATTTAGCTATTTCGCGAGCAGCGGGACTTCCCTACGATCGAAAAAGAATTATGACGTTTGAAAAATTATTTAACTCTTTACACAATTCTCAATTTAAAGATCGTCCTGAAAAATATCTTTCGCTCAATTCGTTTCGGAATTTTGCATTCTTTGAGGCATACTTTTCAAATTATATAGAAGGAACTGTCTTTGAAGTTGAAGAAGCTAAAAGAATAGTTGATACCGGAGTGCCCCTACCTTCTCGTGATGATGATTCACACGATATACTAGGCACATATCAACTTGCTTCTAACAGAACAGAGATGAGCAAAGTTCCGAGCACAGCTGAGGAATTAATTGATTTGCTTCAGGAAAGACATCGAATCTTACTTTCATCTCGAGTTGGAAAAAATCCAGGTAGATTTAAAGAAAAAAATAATCGTGCGGGTAATACTTTTTTTGTTGATTTTAAATTGGTTCGAGGCACACTTACGAAGGGTTTTGATTATTATAAGGTTCTGACTGACCCCTTCGCTCGTGCTGCTTATATGATGTTTTTAGTGAGCGAGGTGCATCCATTAGATGATGGCAATGGCAGGATAGCACGAGTTATGATGAATGCAGAGTTTGTCAACCAGGCTAAAACAAAAATTATTATACCAACTGTATTTCGAGAAGATTATTTATTAACACTGAAAAAACTTACGAATGAAGAAGATCCGGAGCCATATATTAATATGCTTTCTAAAGTGCATAATTTCAGTAAGAAATTGAATTTTGAAAACTACGACGATTTGTACAAGTACCTTGAAGATCATAATGCATTTTTTGAATCTGATGAGGGGAAACATTTGATAGTAGATGATTAAAATCTTGTAGAATTAATAGACCCCTACCTATAAGTTTTGTTCCCTGTTATCCTCAAATTAACCACACTCTTCAAATCATCACAAAGTAATTGAAGTCAGTACTATTCTAAACTGCTATGTAGACATTTTGGTAGCAGATTTTGATATCTGTAGTTAAATGCAAATGAAAATATTTTATATGAAATTGGCTGGGTAAGAAAACAGCTGGAGAGTTTTTGGAGAGGTGCATCTCAAAAACTTTGAAAATATACTATAATTAAACAAAATGGAGACTAGGTGTAGAATCCCTGTTTCCCCGCCCCCTGTTTTCCAATACTTTTCCTAAAAGGTTAGGTTTATGGAAAGTAATCTGGGCAGCCCTAACCGTTTAACCACAATTAGTTAATAAACAATTTTATACTACCCTTTATGGAATAAAGTTTATTAAGAAAAAAAATCGGAGGATATCATAACATTCAGATCCAGCCAATTCTAACTTGAAAAAGTTTCTACAGCAATTGACCTTTTTTATATTTTATTAAATCACACACTAATTTGTTCTAATTATTTTAATAAAAAACACTAACAGTAAGATTTGATAGGGTTTTGGCCTTCGCAAAAATCAATATTGTTTATTTGAGGAGAACCAATCTTTTGGTATCAACAAGATTTCCAGCCTGAAGGCGATAAAAATAGATTCCAGAAGCAAGACGCACTGGAGAGAATTCAATAATATGTGAGCCTTTTATAAGATTTTCATTGACTAATGAAGCCACTTGATTACCCAGTATATCATACACTTTTAAGCTCACATATTCATTATTAGGAATAGAGAAACTAATGGTCGTATTCGGGTTAAACGGATTGGGATAGTTTTGATATAAAACAAATGAACTTGGATGCGGATTAGAATTAGATCCGGTCTCAATAGATGTTATAATTTCATCTGCATAAGGTCCCACATCATCTGGCGTGAGTGGTTTTCTGATAATTGGTTGGTTAGAAAATTCATCGGCACCAATATCTTTTAAGCTAATTCTTTGTTGCCCATTAAAATCATCAATTACATAATCATACAAACCGGTTGCACTATCAATTGCAGGACTATTACTTGCGATAAACCAAAGAGAATCAATTTCAGTTAGTATAGGATCAACTTGTTTTATCTGCTCATAACTTGCAGTAATACCTAATACTGCACTGTCTGTTGGAAACATGATGTTAGACTCCCAAATCATACTTGTAGGTTGAGTATAAATATGAATTAATTCATTAACAGATCCTTGAATAACATTATTTGCTATTAAATTGTTACTTGGCGGTTTTGTATAGTTTCCATTATTGGTATAACCAATTTCAATGTTATGTAAATTATTTACAAAGGTGTTGAAAGCAATAACTGCATTCCGTGGTCTGAAATGTTTAGACCAATTAGTTGAAGAACCGTAGTCGGCATCACCGTTTGTAATTGTTAAGGCTGCATCCCAAATGGTTCCAGTCAATCCCTCAAAGTAGTTATTGTAGATTTTATGATCATCTCCATAAAATCTTATACCTCCTGCCCCATCTTTGCCTTCTCCGAAGAAATAATTTCCATTAACTGTTGTGCGATCACCATGCCTTAAGCATAAAGTTCCCTGGGAAGAAATAAACGTATTGTATCGTATTATGTTATCGCAAGTTTTTACAGAAATAATTTCCGGATCGCCATCACAGTTTTCAAACAAATTATTTTCGATGGTAGTAAATCCACTAGACCTTGAAAGTTCACTCCAGCCTACCCTGATAGTTTCCATTTCATTTACAATGCGAGGACCAATATTTCTGAAATGATTATAATCAATTATATCATACTGCGATGATTGGTAAACAGGATCACCACTTCCATCAATAGTAATATAATTTCCAGCAAAGGATTTATCTTCAAAAAGATTATGATCAATCCGATTATGATGACTCGCCGCATTTGGGTCATTCCATAAACCACCAATAATTATCCATTTTAATGATTCAGTTTCGATTAATCGAAAAGTATTTCTGGTAATTCTAATGTTATTACTTGCTTGTAATTTTATTACTGTAGCGTCTGTGCTGGTGAAAAGAAATCCTGAAACTGTTATGTATTCACATTGTCTGAAATCAAAGTAGGAATCACCTTTCAGTTCTGATAAACCAATGTTTTTAGCTTTGATTAAAATGGGCTGATCTGATGTGCCGCTATTGTACATCGTTATGGAGCCAATGTTATTATAAACACCATCTGCCAATTCAACAGTATCGCCGGGAACAGCATTTACACACGCATTTTTAAAACTTGCAGAAGTACTAACTTGAATCAACCTTGCAAAAGAAATTTGTCCTGGCAGAATAAAAGTAATAACCACAAAAAATATTATTCTCATTATTTCGCTTCTTAATTAATTTTAATTGAATTATCATTTAAAAATAACTCATGGTCTATTTTATCAAATGATGAAATTTTTATTTGATTGCCTTCATTAATCTCAACTTCTACACTGACTCTATCTTCTGCTTTTAAGTTGATTCCAACAGATTTAAAATAGGTTCCATCTTTTATTAAAATATTTTTTAAAGTATCATTAATGAAGGTTGTTGCAATTATTTCAGCATCAGTTTCAAATTCATCTAATCTTAATGTCGGTTGATTGTTTATGTACGCTGTAAACTTCAGGCTGTCAGCAACTAATACAATCTGTTTATTCGCATCTCTCTCAAACAGTCTAATTTCAGGATTAACTAATGATTGAGTTTCTTGTGGAAAAAGTATCGTAAAAAAGGAGTAATCTTTAACACCTTTCTTTTCGAATTGTACAGAATTAGTCCAGAAGTTTTGTTGAGTTGAAATCTCCATATTTGAAGGATCGGCTTGAAGAATATCCAACCTTGCGGTATTTCCTTTATATATAGCCCGATTATATTGAGAATCGATTGAATAATTTCCCTGCCATATTTGTTGATAAGAGTGGAGTTCATCAGAGATAAATTTGTCAACTACTAACCAACAAGAGGGTTTGAAAAAGACAATTGATCTTTCATAATTAATACCCAAGGATTCAAATCCGTTATGGGAACCGGAAAAGAAATCATAATTTTTTCCTGCTATCCAATCATTTACAATTGGCTGTGGTAATTTTTCCCAAATTCCAAAACCTGTTCTTGCCGTATTACTGATCCAGTTTTGCCCCTGTAAATAGTTGTCAGCAATTGCAACATTTTTAACCAAAGAATTTTTCATAGTTCTGTATGATGGATCGCTGTATTTCACTCTATAGTTTGGAAGGATTTCTTCTCGATTGGCGTAGGCTATAATTCCTAAAATTCCACCGTGAGTATGATCTGATTTATATTTTGCACGACCACCATCAATTACCATATACAGATCATTTGCAGACCATCCTGTTCTCATCACATAGTAGTTAGATGAATCAAGAGCAATTGAGCCAATTGATGGTTTTTCAGTAGAAATATTTTTATAATCAGAAAGAGACTGATTTGAAAAATACCAAGAAAAATCTGCAGGAAATATTTCTTCGCCGAAATATTTATAGATTGGAGAATCAAATAACAGTGCGCCTAAACTCATAAATCTGGATTCTCCAGGATCTTTTAATTCAGCAGCGTCATTGGATGAGATTGTATCAGTAGTATGGAATTGATAACTGTCTTGTGCATCCTGTAATACGGGTAATTTCTTATTAGGCAGAGATAATTTTTCTATAGCTTCAAACATTTTATTGAACCTATTCAAATAAATAGCAGGCAATTCTATACTATTTATTTTAGATATCTGATATATTCTGAAGTAATTAATTATATCTAACTTGAAGTAATGAGAAGCTCTTTCAAATTGAAAGCCATCTGGCTTTATTTCTTTTTCAATATGTTCAAGAATCACCCTCTTTGCTTCATTATTCCAGAACTTCATCATAGAAATTTCAGGGAACATTACTGACATTTCATACAAACCAGCTAATCCGTGAAGTTGATGATTCCCCCAATTAAAATCTTTACAAGAGTCGTATAATTTTGCTCCATGCAGAATAAATATTTTAAGCATCAAAATCTGATCTTGCCAAATATATTCATCGGAACCTAATAAAACCTGATGCATAAATAACCAGTTTCTAGTTCGGTGCCCTGCATAAAATCTTTCGAAGACATCGTTCCTTCCTGTTTCAACTTTCCCAATTTCATAATCAGCAACAAAATCTTTTATTTCATCTAAAAGATATTCTAAGTACAAATTATTATCAGTCATGAAATAACTTAGCGCAATAGCTGGGGCTATTTCTTGCCTTGCGAGGTAACGGATTGTATTAGGTGTGTGTTTCCTTCCAATCAAATCACCCCCTGGCTGAAGCCAATCAATATCAGTTCCGTATGTTTTGATAAACTCATCTGCACTTTCTACAATTTGGTTTGATTGCTCAGAATATAATTGAGAAAACTCAGAAACTCTTCTCGCAATGTCATCATAATTAAAAAAGTAGCTGGGTGATTTTCTTGTCTTTAAATATTCAGCTAGATATTTTAATGCTGCAGAAGTATCCTGATTCTTAAGCGCAGCACTTAAATGTTCTGAAAAATCATTTGGTAAGCCGATAAGTTCAATTAGCTCTGTATCTGTTACTAATCTGTTTCTTGGTATGTTTTGTTGAAGTACGGAATAATCTTGCGGCAGTATAATGTGATTTGATAGTAGAACTGATATTAAAACGAGAAGTTTTAGAATTTTAATTGAATCAATCATCTTTCTTTAACTTTAAAAAGTAAATCGCGCTCTATAAGATGTTGAATACAGAGCGCGGTGTTTACTATGAGAAACATATTTAAATTATTAAGCTATTTTTCTACAGGAGCTATCTGCTTTGCAAAAAAGAAAATAGCAAAAACTCCTAATGGAACAAATACAGCAATCATCATAAATATTGGAATATAAGAGTATTGTGAAATGATGGGGACAAGAAAATTCATAACAATTACTGCAAACACACCAACCGATCCACCGAGTCCAGCTAATGTTCCAACGGATTTACCGCTAAACAAGTCGCTAGGTATAGTTTGAATGTTGCCAATGGCGAATTGAAATCCAAATAAAACAAATGCAACAATCACAACGAATTTAAGTGGAGTATTAGCTAAAAGTATTGTTGCAACTAATCCAAGAAACATTATTATTCCACCAATTACTATAGCAGTTTTTCTTGCTTTGTTAAGATTAGTTCCTTTGTTCATTAATTTGCCAGCATAGTAACCACCCGAAATGCTTCCGACTGCCGCACCCACATACGGAACCCAGGCAAAGAATCCTATTTCTTTTACATTGAATCCGTAAACTTCAGCGAGATAGAGGGGCATCCAGCCTACAAACAACCACCAGATTGGTTCCAGAAAGAATCTTGCAACAAGTACGGACCAGGATTCACGGTAGGAAAGAATTTGTTTTAAGCTTAATCCTTTTCCTTTCACATTTTTTCTGTCCTGTTCACTTTGTCCAGAGAGAATATATTCTCTTTCCTCTTCAGAAAGCCAGGGATGTTCAGCGGGGATTTTCTTATTAATAATTAACCAGGGAATTAACCAAATAATACCGAATGAACCAACGATCATAAAAGTGGTTTGCCATCCAAAAGCTGCCCAAAGAATTGCAATAAGTGGAGGTGCGATGACAGAACCAATAGAAGCACCTGCATTAAATATTCCTTGAGCAACAGCTCTTTCCTTTATTGGAAACCATTCTGCATTTGACTTAACTGCCCCGGGCCAGTTACCAGCTTCACCAAGACCGAGAGTCGCTCTTAAAAAACTAAATGAAAGTATTCCACGTGCAAAAGCATGCATAAAAGAGGATACACCCCAAACGCCTATGGCAATTACATATCCAAGTCTTGTTCCAACTTTATCAAACACTTTACCCGAAACTAATTGCCCAATTGCATAAGCAACCATAAAAACATTCAGAATAAATGCGTAATCATTTTTATCCATACCCAAATCTTTTGAAATGTTCGGCCACATTAATGCGAGAGTACTTCGGTCGATATAATTAATTACAGTGGCTAAAGCAATAAGCCCTATTATCCACCATCGCAATCCTTTAAGTTTTTTCACTTGTACTCCTACTTAACTTATTAAAACATCTATTTTGTGTAACCAGACATTCCGGCAAGAAAATCTTCCCTGACAGGACTAAAAACATCAATTAAAATTCCTGCTTCAAGACAAACGGCACCGTGTTCTATGTGAGGAGGAATATAAAATCCATCTCCACCTTTAAGCACTTCAGTTTTGTCACCAACCGTTACTTCAAAGGTTCCACTAACAACATATGTAGATTGACTATGTCTGTGTGCGTGTCTGGCACCAATTCCACCTTTATCAAAATGAACCTTTACCATCATTATTTCATCATTATAACCCATAAATTTTCTTTTCATTCCCGGTGCAACTTGTTCCCATTCCATTGGTTCGGTTTTAATAAATATATCACTTTGATTTTGCATAATTACCTCTTTTTTATTTTTGAATAGCAATTGGCCCAACCCAACTTAGCTCGGTACCGTTATCTAATTTTATTATATGATTTGCTTTCTCGTCTGCATTATCATTACAGATCAAAACTTTCCAACTAAGCTTATTCTTTCCTTGAATACTTAGAATAGTATATTTTTCATTAGATTGAACAACATTGATTTCTTCAAATGCTGGATATGAATTAAATGAATATTCTAATGTGGGATTGAAATCACCATGTGGCTCAATAATATTTACAAATGTGTGATTATCATCTTTTACTCTGAACATAATTCCCGGATCATTTCGGAGATTAAAGTTTGGATCATTTGCTCCAACTTCCGTAAACAATATTTGAGTATTCTTATCAGTGTTTGAGGTTATCGAATAATATCGCTCACCATTTAACCATGTAAATGAAGAAGTGTTATCGGATTTACCTTCGGCGGTTAACCATAGATGCTGATAACCGTTCTTTACTCCCAGAGGTTTTCTAAGTGTTGTATTAGGATTGTAATCATACGTTGTTGATATAAAATGTCCCATATAATAAAATGGGAGGTCGTATTGATGCTGTTTTTCTGACTCAATTCTGAATACGTCAATAACAACTGGTCTTAATAATCCCGGATCGTTCACCATTAAAAGTGTACGATGCATCTTCACTCCATCATAAGCATGAACATCTTTTGCACTTGTAACCAGCATATCCGGATTAGTTAAATTAGAATAATAAAGATCCGGATGATACTTCTCAGATTCTGATTGTATACCATTAAAGTTCGTTGTTTCATCAACTATTAATGTATTGTGTGCTATTGTTTGTAATGCGTAAGTTTTATTTTCTAATAAATATCTTCCACCGGACTTTTGTTCAACATTTAAAAACCTTGCAGCGCCGTAATCTTGAATTACTTCTCTGCCCTGATCATAAAATAGCATGCTAAGTTTATCGTAGTGTCCATGAGATAATCCATGAGCACTGTATTTAAATAGAAGACATTCCATATCACTATTGGGACCCCAGCGTAAAATACTTACGCCACCTTCATCACCTCTAGGACCATCTAAATAGTTAACACTCTCCCATTTAAATTCAGGAATAGTTTTCAATTCACCTATTGCTTCAGCAACTTTAATTCCGCCCTTAGAAAAGCTAACTCTGTCTTGCTTTTGTGCGATACTGAGTAAAGTTTTATCTTCTCCATACCTGTCATAAACAAAATTAAGTGCATAAACTATTTCAGATGATAAATAAGTTTTTTCCTTCAGAGCATCATTGATCGGAATAAATTCACCATTCGTGTATGTCATTTGCATTGCAGAATAAAAGGCTTTCTTAAGTATCTGATTTCTAACTTCATAGATTTTTAGATCGGGCATATTATTCTGGATTGATTCAGCGAAAATGAAAAATGGCCAAAGTGCATATCTTACATAATACCCTCCTTCAGTGTAATAACCATCAGGAGAAAAGAGTAGATTAAGCTGAGCAATAAATCCACCTTCACTATCTTTTTTAGATCCATAAAGAGATTTTTGAATTAACTCCTCATTATCTAAAACAAATCCTGTCATTCCTACAGCTGCAACCATCCAGGTACCGTGATTATGAATAAGATTAAACTCATGTTCTGAATCTTCTGAAAAGAATTTAGTCATTGGCAGAAAAATATTTTTTTCATACTTGTTTCTATCATCTTTAGACAGCCAATCATAGATACAATCGTAGGCTTGAATTGTATGAAGTAACCAAACTGTTTCATTAAGCGATTGCCAGAAGAGTCTTCCGGGTGTTTGATCTTTTGCTTGTGGATGTAATCCGATTGTCGGATAGAGTTCAGCATATTTATCAAGAATGGATTTAATAAACTTTGCATATTTTACATCATTAGTAACAGAATAAAGTATGCCGGCTTTATACATTAAGTCGTAGTTCTGTTTGTGTCTTTCGTGTGTGTAACCGCCACCAGGATCTGCGGGCACTGGTACATCGATATCATTATTTAAAACCTCATCAACACCAGATCTAACTGATTCATACGTTTTATCAAATAAAGGAATCTTACCAAGATTTTTTGTGATCTCAGTTACTACTTCTTTAGTCAGAATTAATTTTGGATGCTCTGATTGAGCATTCACATAAAAACTACACATCAATAAAAAAAACGATAAACTAAATATTGAAAATTTTTTCATTAACCGATCCTCTGTTATATGAAATACGTTCCACCATTAATTTCAATTGAAGCTCCCGTAATGAAAGAAGATTCGCCTGAACATAAATAAACGACCAGGTCAGCAACTTCATTTGCTTTTCCTTCTCTTCTGAGGGGAGTAGAGCCTGCGACTTTTTCTCTCACCTCTGGTTTTGTGAATGTATCGTGAAAAGTAGTTGCTATCATCCCGGGTGATACTGCGTTAACTCTTATACCTTTTGGACCAAGTTCTTTGGCTAATCCACGTGTAAAAGTTAATACGCCGCCTTTAGCTGTTGCATAAGCAATTGCGCCGGGTCCGCCGCCATCTCGAGCTGCCTGAGAAGAAAAATTAACTATCGCTCCACCGGAACTCATATAAGGTAGTGTGGCTTTCGTAACCATAAAGACAGTTTTAAGGTTAAGGGTTATTAGAAAATCCCAGAACTTTTCATCCATTTCCTCCATCGTTTTTCTGCCAACCAACCCACCTGTTACATTAACTAAAAAATCTATCTTCTTACCATAAGCATCAATGCAACTTTTAACTAACTGATCGACATCTTTCTGTTTAGTGAGATCGCCCCTAACCATTAATGCTTCACCACCATTGTCTTTAATAGATTTTAATGTTGCATCCCCTTTCTCATCACTATCAAAATAGTTATAACAAACTTTTACCCCGATGGAAGCCAATTTTTTAGAAATTTCACCTCCAATATCTCTGCCTCCACCGGTTATCAAAGCTACTTTATTTTTTAAATCTACCATCAGAATCTCCTATATCTATTTTTATATAATGTTTTTCAAGTATGATTAAGCGTTACTTGCTTCTTTAAGTTTTTCCGCTTCCAACATTTTTTCAGCATGTTCTTCAGCAATTTTCAGATGCTCTTCCATAGCTTTCTTTGCTTTTTCTGCATCTCTGCTTTTAACTGCATCAAGAATCTTCTGATGCCAAATAACTGCAGATCCTTTAGCATCATCTACGGTTGCATATATCGTTGATTTTATATCAGGAATAAGTTCGTGAATAGGATGCAACAAAAGGGGCATAATTCTATCGCGTGATGCACGGGCTAAATCCAAATGAAACATTGTATCCAGATTTGCTAATTCCTCATACCCACCGGAACAATTTTTCAGATTCTCAATATCCTCTGTCAATCGCTCGATATCTGCATCATTAAAATTTAAGGCTGCGTAATATGAAATTGCTGGTTCAATTATTTGTCTGGCATGAACCAAATCCATTACAAAACTTCTATCAGCCCTAAGTTTCAAGTATTTTCTCATAAGACTGGTTACTGTTTCGGCAGAGATATTTTTTACAAACATCCCCTTACCTTTAATAATTTCAATAAGCCCCTGTGCTTCGAGTGTTCCCAAGGCTTCTCGGATCGATGTACGGCTAACACCGAATTGCTCACATAATTCATTCTCTGATGGCAACTTAGAACCGGCAATGTATTTATTTTCCAAAATTGCTTGTTCTATCTGTTGAACTATCAACTTACCTATGGGTTCTCTAGTTTCTAATAGAGTAAATACATTTTCTCCGTTCATTTATACATCCTTTTATGTTATATAAAGGTAATTATTTTATCTTTCTACGCGCCCTGAACCATCACCAAGAGTCAGTTTATCAACTTCATCACAAGAAACCAGGTTAAAGTCTCCCGGAATTGTCTGTTTTAGACAAGAAGCAGCAACGGCGAATTCGAGAGCTTGTTTAGAACTACTTTTAGATAGCAAACCATAAATTAAACCGCTTGCAAATGCATCTCCGCCACCCACTCTATCAACAATTTGTATATCGTATCTTTTTGAGCGATATGGTTTTTTACAATCAGCATCATCCAAAAGTAATGCGCTCCAACCATTTCTTGAAGCAGAGAAACTTTCTCTCAAGGTTATTGCAACTGCATCAAATGAAAATTTTTTCTTCAGAGATTCAGCCAACTTAAAGTATCCACTCTCATCTAGTTCTGCTTTCGATATGCTTGTATTTTCAGCCTTCATCCCCAAACTCTTTTCAGCATCTTCCTCGTTTGCGATACAAACATTTATATATTCCATAAGAGGAATCATAACACTTTGTGCTTCTTTTTCGGTCCACATTTTCTTCCTGAAATTAAGATCACAACTAATCTTAACTCCTTTTTGTTTAGCAATATCACAAGCCTTTTTAATTAGTTCCTGAGAACTTTTCCCTAGCGCGGGAGTAATACCGGTCCAGTGAAACCAAGTACAATCCTGGAAAATATTATCCCAATCCAATTCATCCTGCATAATTGTTCTTACGGCTGAATTGTTACGGTCATAAATTACTTTCGAAGCTCTCTGACTTGCTCCTGTTTCCAAAAAATAAATTCCTACTCTTTCGCCACCGCGAATTATATAATCTGTTTTTACACCAAATCTTTTCAGATGATTTACTGCAGATTGTCCAATTTCATGCTTTGGAAGTTTTGAAATAAAGTAGCTTTCCAGGCCATAGTTAGCAAGTGAGACAGCAACATTTGCTTCACCACCACCGTATGTAACATCAAATTTTTGAGACTGCACAAATCTTTCATATCCTGGTGTCGAAAGCCTCAACATTATTTCGCCAAGAGTAACAACTTTATGTGACATTTCTTCTCCCATAACTAAGCAAAAATTAATTTTGGTTTATCAACAGAATTAAGACTGTTGATTATTCTTTTTGCGTTTTCCGTTAACTTACTATAATTATTTTCTTCAATTGCTTTTTCATCTAAAAGGGCTGAGCCAATTCCTACTGCGCAAGCACCAGACTTAATCCAATCTCCGGCATTATCGAGTGTAACACCACCTGTTGGCATTATTTTCAAATTCGGCATTGGGGCTTTAATAGATTTAAAGAAACTCATTCCGAGCACATCTGCGGGAAATACTTTAACTATATCCGCACCTGCTTGTTGTGCATTAAATATTTCTGTAGGAGTAAAACACCCGGGCATAACTGGAACATTGTTTTTGTGAGCAGTTGCTATAATTTCTTTAATAAATATCGGGCTGACCACATATTGGGCTCCTGCGTCGATTGCTTTTTGTGCAGTATCGGAATCTAATACAGAACCGACACCTACCAAAATTTCGGGACTCGCTGATTTTCTAACTTGAGTAATCATATTTAAAGCATTTGGAACTGTCATTGTGACCTCAATACACTTAATGCCACCCTCATAAATTGCTTCAACTATTTTGATCAATTTATCTGGGGATTTAGTTCTGACAACTGCAACCACACCGTTGTCTATGATATATTTAACTATTTCTTCTCTTGACATAACTTAGCCTTAGGCCGAATCCCTTTAATGTTTATTTTACTAAGAGCATTTTTTTAGTAGCAATAAAATTATTTGCTTCAATTTTTAATAAATATACTCCACTATTTAAATTTTCTGCATTCCAGGTTAAACTATGGTTTCCTGGTTCTTGATTTTCATTAATCAGTTCCTTGATCAATTCTCCAAGACTATTGTAAATATTAAGCTTAACTAACCCGGTTTCCGGAATCGAGTATGAAATAGTCGTACTCGGATTGAATGGATTAGGGTAATTCTGATGAAGCTCAAATGAGTCCAACACTTCATTATCAAAAGAATTGGATTCTACCGAAACTAGTATACCTTCAAAAATAAAAAAACTTGCAAAACGTACTGCCTCATCACGCAAATCTGATGGTGCTAATAAACTACGATATATTCCCCATTTTGGTCTTATGAAATTATTATCAGGACGAATAGTCATTATACTATTATTGTT
>JACZKK010000158.1 GCA_014860115.1 Ignavibacteriaceae bacterium | reverse complement strand
TACTATGATTTTGCTCTAGAAACAAGTCTTGCCGTTTTGGGTTATGATGGTTCTACAAATTTTTGGAGTATAGAAAAATATATGATAGGAATAGTTTCCTTAATTATAATTGTGGCGATTATTTTTTTAATAAATAAATTCTCCAAAGAAAATATTAAAAAAGAGTTCACAAAAGGAAGTGCATAATCAAGTCCATCAATCCTAATAATTTTTTCTTATTTTATTAATAATTCAAATCGTTTTTAACAAACAATATCTTTCTGTGATACCTTTCTAACATCTTCAATCCAAACTTGCCTCGTAAATTGGTGGCAAATAATTGTCTTGTAATAAAAATTTATTTGGACAAAATTTAAATTAAATTTTTACAAGTTAGTCTAACAGGTCATATCAAAGCTTAGTTTCAGTTGAACAGACAGGAGAACAGACAGAAAATGTTAAAAGCAGATTAGAGGAGTGGTTTTTCCCTCCCTCGCGTAATCTTCTTACATCTTAAAATCATCCCGGCATTTAATACTTATTGTGACAGCTATTTACGTCGCCGTAATGTGTTTTTATGACGGATAAAGTTTGCTGATTTACCTGAATTAGCTTTTTTCCTCCGGCATGGAAATTGAAACCTTAAAAAAGATCTAAGAACAAATGATGCATTGTTACCCAAGATGAAAATATTTTTACTTGCTTTTATTGGAGTTTTTACTCTCCTGTCAGGTTCTGTATCCAACAGTGCGCCCGGTGGACAAAAGATAAATTCAAGCAGCGATATCATTTCGGATGAAGATTATAACCAATTACTCATTACAAGTCTTTACACGGATTGCGAACTCACAGATAAATTAGATTATAAAATTTTTAAGCAGGCGATGGATGGCTACAGTTCAATTGATCTGGCAAATAAAAAATTACTTTCGATAATAGATTATTCAAAACCATCCAACGAAAAAAGATTTTTTATCATCGATGTTGAAAATCGTAAGCTGCTTTATAATACGCTAGTTGCACACGGGAAAAAATCAGGGTATGTGAAGGCAACAAAATTTTCGAATAAATATGGATCACATAAAAGCAGTCTTGGATTTTTCAGAACCGGAAATTCATATTATGGAATAAGAGGATATTCACTGAAGCTTGAAGGACTTGAAAAAGGAATAAATGATAATGCCAGACAAAGAGGAATTATTATTCACGGTGCAAATTATGTTGATGAAAGAATCGCCAATGGAAACGGCATAATCGGACGAAGCTGGGGTTGTCCTGCTGTTTCGAAAAAATTATCAAAAGAAATAATTAATGTACTTAAAGGCGGCAGTCTGCTTTACATTTATGCGGACGATGAAGTTTATAAAAAGAATTCTGTTTTAGCAAACCTTCATACGAATGAGAATTCTAATCTGAATTAATCTACTCCTACTCTACACTTCAAAATACATTCTTTTCTGATACGATTGTAATAATTCCAACTTAATTTAGCCTTGTTCGGTTTGCCAGCCGGAATTATTTTGTCATAAAAATTGTTAAAAGAAATGTTATGAAAAATTTATTAAGCATAATTCTAGTTTTAGCCCTGTTTACAACAGGGTGTTCGCAAAGCGGGGAAGAGAAGAGTAGTCAAACAGTAACCAAAAGCAGCTACAAGCAAAATTCAGAAAGGAATGATTCAACTATGAGCCAGTGGAATAAAGAGTATAAAAAACCAACCGATGAAGAATTAAAAAAGATGTTGACAGATGAGCAGTATAAAGTCACTCAATGCGAAGGAACAGAGTTTGCTTTCAGGAACGAATACTGGGATAATAAGAAAGCAGGGATTTATGTTGATGTCGTTTCCGGCGAACCGCTGTTCAGCTCAAAAGATAAATTTGATTCAGGTACAGGCTGGCCAAGTTTTACTAAACCAATTGATCCAAAAAACATAGTTAAGAAAGAAGATAATTCATACGGATGGAATAGAGTTGAAGTTCGTAGTAAAAATGGTGACTCACATCTTGGTCACATTTTTGATGATGGTCCCGATCCAACTGGATTGCGATACTGTATCAACTCAGCTTCACTTCGATTCATTCCAAAAGAGAAAATGGAAGAAGAAGGCTACAGCGAGTTTCTTCCGTTAGTTGAGTAGAAATTGTTTACCCTGAACCTGCCTGTCCGGCAGGCAGGCTTGTTTCAGGGTCTTTAGTTAAATGCTCTATTTTTATTTTTGTCATTCCCGTGAAAACGGGAATCCATTCTTCTATAAATTTTAGATTCCTGCTTTCGCAGGAATGACAACCCCATTAATCCAAGGATGTCACGGACGATTCCTTGACATCAATCACCACCACTCAAATAATTCCAATTGACACTCGATTAACTTTGAATTAGTTTTCTGATGTGATTTTTGCCAAATGAGGTCAAAATGATCAATCAGTCCACATACGATTCCAATAATTCCCAATCCTCTTACAGGACTTACCATTCTATAACCCTTTTTAAAATTATAAATAATTTTTCAAGGAGCTGCTATGAAAACAAGAAATTTTTTCTTAGTCTCTTTTTTCCTGATGTGCTTAATTCCAACCCTATTATCAGCACAGGACATCAGCGTTCATAAATTCATCGGAATGAAAAAATCCGATGTGATAAAAAATTACGGCAATCCCGCTCACCAGGACAACAGCAATCCTGATATGATGTGTATGTTCTATCAAACAAAAACCAACCGGATGATTTTTGTTTCCAATAAAGATGGCGTATATCAATCAGAAGCAACTGTCAATTATAGTTCTGAATCTAGCGCAAGAAAAGCGGTTGATGAATTGATTCAAAATTCTTTTACAGACGGTTTTGCTGTTGATTCTATTTCAGCAAATGATTTTCAGGTTCATAAGACAGGTGTGAAAGCAGATGTGCAATTGACTGAAAACAAAATCACAAAAAATTTTGATGTAAGTGTGAAAGCACATAAGACTGAAGATTAAAAATAGAATCTGATTTCCGAAATAAAGCGGGGGAGAAAATCTTACCTTAATTTAGAGATGAATTACATCTCCGAATACTCGACTATTCGAAAATCATAATAAAATCACTCCAAACACTCGCATAAAATTTGCTTCAATACAAAGATGAAAAACAAACGTATAGAATTCTTTTTCTGGCTATTACTGTTTTTATTTCTTGCTTTCTCTTGTGAAGATGATTCGTTAACAAGCAAGAATAATAACGGCACTCCTTCCAACAGCGTTGAAGCAGAAGTTCACCGGCTGATAAATTTACATCGTGCTGGAATAGGACTGCCAGCACTTGAATGGAACGATATAATTGCAAATGAATGCAGACAGCACAGTCAGGATATGGCAAATGCACACACCATTAATCACGATGGATTTAATGAGAGAATTAATAAGATTGGCGAAACAATTTCGTGGAACTGGGCAGGAGAGAATGTTGCATATAATTATAGTGCTCAAGGTGCTGTTACAGCCTGGTTGAATAGTCCCGGACATAAAAGCAACATTGAGAGTAATTCTAATTTAACAGGAGTCGGTGTTGCGTTTGATGAAGACAGCGTGATGTATTTTACACAGATTTTTATTAAAAGTAATTAGTCAAACCTTTTCTGCCAGTTGAAAAATTTCAAGCGGTTCAAAAATTTTTATTCGTTCTGTATTATCTTCATTTACAGATGCGATCATCGCTCTCGCAACTTTTTCTCCTTCGATGGGTCGCTGGTTTTTTAAGAATGGAAAAAGCGAAACCACAATCTTGAGTAATCGTTCAGCAGCTTTTTCGCCGAATCTTTTTTCATCTCTCTCCCCAACTAACAGAGATGGTCTGAAGATCCTGATTTTATTGAATGGAAGCAGCTTAACTTTCTCTTCAAGCTCTCCTTTAATTTTCATATAATAGAGTTTTGAATTTACATTTGCACCGGAAGAGGATACCAGAAAATAACTCTTTATTTCGTTTTCCGCAGCGGCTTTTGCAAATTCATATTGATAAGTCACATCGATTTTATATTGTGCTTCTTTACTTCCGGCTTTTTTGATTGTTGTGCCCATTGCAGAGTAAAGTTCGTCTCCGGTAATTTTGCTTTTCCATCCAGTAATCTTATCAAAATCTACAATGTGTTCTTCTAACTTTAAATTTGAAATATTTATTGTGCGACGTACAAAAACTTTCACTGAATTATATCGATTATCTTCTAATAATTTTTTTACAAGAGATTTTCCTATTAAACCTGAAGCACCTATCACAACTGCTGTTTTCATTTGGAAGTAATAAAGATTATTTATTTTCAGGAATCATTAATTCTTTCGGGGAATTATTTCCGCCGGTTTCTGTTTGCATATTTGGCGGTATATGACCTATATCGTTGTATGCAGCAAGTTTCATAGAACCATCGGGTAAAATTCTGATGATGGTCAGGCTGCAGTTAGCAATGCTCATTTGAAGCCAGGACATTGGATCGGCTTTTAAAATTTTGGTGACGAAGTAACGGATAACATTTCCGTGACAAACGATAATATCATTTCTGTCATTTCCATCCGGAGAGGGGAGGAAATATTCTGTAAAAGCTGCTTCAAGATTTTTAGCACACATATTTAAATCAGATTCGGTTTCATCAGCCATAATATCTTTTCGCCAGGTTGGGGGAGTGCATTCACGAATTAGGGTTGATTGCTGAAGTTTAAGCTCAGGAAAATCCTGGCTGATAACCATTGCCGTTTCTCGTGCGCGTGTCATTGTGCTGCTTGTGAGAGAACTAAACTCAACGGGCATACCCTTCAATCTTGTAGAGACTAATCTTGCCTGTGCAATTCCAAGCGGAGTTAACTTCTTTCCAATATCAGAATCAGTGCTATCCGTTTGATCGTACTCACCGTGACGAATAAGATAAATTGTTCTTGTTCCTTTTTGTTCTTCTGAAGAAATTTGTGAGTAAAGATTAAATGGGAGAACAAGTAAGAGCAGATAAATAACATTAATGATATAAAAATTTTTCATCTTTAATGCTACCTCTTTTGGAATCTGTTTAATTTTTTCTTGAAAATATATCCGCCCTCTGTTGCGCCCCAAACCTGGTTACCATTTTCGTCAAAGCCGCGATCCCAGGTTATCATTTTATCTTTATCAATCATAACCTCAGAAGTGGCATAACTTGCACCGCGCAGATCACTTGAGCAGTTTTTGTCAATTGTTCGGCCTTCAAAATATCCATCATCAGCTCTGTAAAGAACCACTTCACAGCCTTCTCTAATCAACAGTGAATCGGGAGTCAATCGAAGCAATGGAAATTCTTTTTTATAATCACCTGCAAACCTCAAAGGTTCGGGAATAGAGTATACTATGCTCTCAATTTTTCCATCGCTTCTTTGCTTGATTTGATATACTCTTTGCCTATAAGGATTATCTTTTGATTCTACGACAGCTTGTTCGATATAAATCCACGGACCATCTCTTCTGTCTTTCCAAATTTTAACCATCTCAAGTTCAATGTTGAAATAGCCGCTGTCTTTTTCTGCCTGCTCTTCGCTGGAAAATGAGCCAACCATATAATCTACTAAAGCTTCGACATCTCTTTGTGGATACAGAGTTAATGAAAAAATTAATAATAGAAGAAATATTAATGCTGCTTTCATAGAGTTAATCTGAATAATAAAAGTGGTTATAATGGCTTTTACGAAAAATATCTATTTTATTATTTTTTTTGTAGTGAATAGTTGTTCGTGTAAAAATCTTTTGGTTAAAATTACCACAGAATTTGTTCAGAAGGTAATAATTATATTAAGGGGTCAAAAATCGATGCATTTTTTTATTGGCTGAATTGTTGAATGGAAAACAAATCAGTATTCATTAATTATTTTTGAAAAACAACCCGAAGGAGAGAAAATGAAAAAAGCCTTATTCTTGATAACAGTTGTTGCAATTCTGGTTTCACCGGAAGTTCATTCGCAGATATCACTTCAAGTTGGAGGCGGCCTTGGTTACATCTCACCCACCGGAGATTATGGTGGCTCGACAATAGATTTCTATGAAGGAACTAAATATGGAATGAGCAGCGGGTTTAATTATCATGCAAAAGCCAGAGTTGGTTTGTTGGGATTTAATTTATTTGGAATAATCGAATACTCTAACGTCAGCGGTGATGGAGAAAGCCAACCCGGGCAGGGAGAAGTTGAGAATTCTCATAGTATATTTTCAATTAAAGCAGGACCTGAGTTTAATCTTTCACCTCCACTTTCACCGGTTGGTTTTTATCTAGATGGATTTATATCGGTTAATACCTTTAGCGGTACAATTAAATTTCAGGGAGTGGCGGAAGTACCAAGCGGCGAGTACGATTTAGAGTCTGCAACCAGATTTGGAGTTGGCGTTGGTGGTGGTGTTCTGCTGGATTTTATACCAATTGTTACTTTTGATGTTGGCGTTCACTATAATCTTTACAATGTATTTGGACAAACGTACACCGGTACAACAACCAATCCCAAAAGGCTTGATTCATATACATCTTTGAACGATGATAAAGATCCGTTATTCGGGACTGACGAAGACATATTTATAATTGAAAACACACGGGCAACTAATGTGTGGCAATTTACTTTAACTGCAATGATTGGGATTTAATTTACCGGTTACCAATTTATTCGCTCTTTGAGTGAAGTGATATGTGCCAGGTGATGGTTTCCATGCCATGCGTAGTGGCAGATTGTCTCATTCAGCTTTTTCATACCTGATTCAGGATGAAGGAACTCTCTGTTTAGCTCTTTTTCACTAAGTTGTTTTAGCAAATCTGTCCATCGTTTGTGGAGAGACTTAATCAGATCCAGAGAAATATTAATCTCCACCACTTTTGAATCAGGAAGTTCTGCCCAGAGTTTTTCGTCGTAAGGTTTGATCATTGGTTTATCTTCCGTCAGGGCAAGTTTGAATCGAATGTAAGAATTCATATGGCTGTCAGCAATATGATGAACCACTTGCTGAACAGTCCAACCTTCAGGACGATATGGAGTCTGCAGTTGGTTCAAGCTCAATCCTTTCACAGCTTCAGACAATTTCTCCGGAAGCATTTCAATCTCTTTAATCCAATTCTTGATTGAAGTTTTATTGATATTATCTTCAACTTGATATCGTCCGATGGGATATTTTAATTTTTCAATGTCCATGTAGCCTCCATGTAATTTTATCTATTGATAAATTACTCTTTTTGTTCAGACATTTCAAAATCTTCAGGATTATAATGTTGAGATTTTAATATTTCAAAAATCTTTTCCATCGTTAAATCGGGAAGCGAAGGAGTGCGGCTTAAAATCCATCCATATTTTCTGCTAGGTGTTCCGATCACAGCCCATTGATATTTTTCATCCAGCCCGATTATCCAATAATCACCCCAAAATGGACGGATGCCAAAGAAACTTACAAAGCTGACTTCAAGTTTGGAATTTGATTTTTTGTCAACAATATTTGCAACCCCATCAGCAATATCCGGCTCCCCGTTCTCATCATAACATTTGTTGATAACTTTTATGCTGCCGTCGTCCTGAATGTTGTAATCAGCAGTAGTTCCGTAGGCACAGTGGTCTTGGAATGAATTTGGAATTTTTGCCACTTCGTACCACAATCCAATATATTTGTTAATATCGACCTGCTTTACAGTGACAAGCTGCGGAAGGATTTTTTCCTGTGGTGAATTACATGCTGTAATGATCAATACCAAGCTCATTACAGAAACAAATTTAGTTTTCATAAAACTCCCTGTTTAATTTAGTCTAAAAATAATAAACCCAACCTCCTGAACGAAGTTGGGTTTTTAAAGTAAACATAGTAATTAAGATTTCTTACTGGCGGTAATCAATTCATCGGTACTTCTATCACTAAGATTTTTGAATTCTCGTTCGCCGTAATCGAAAACTCCTCAGTATCCCAGATACCAATTCCATCTCGTCTGGATAGAGTTTCGTTATCGATAGAAATTTTACCTTCTAATAAAAATAAATACACGCCATTTCCTTTTGTGTGAATTTTATAATTCAAGGATTTGTCTTTTTCAAGATCTGTAAGTGAAAGATAAGCATCCTGATTCAGCCAGAGGTTTCCATCTTTTTTCTCCGGAGTGACTATGTATTGAAGCTTGTTCTTTCTTTCCTCCGAATCAAAAAATTTCTGATCATATCTTGGTTTATGTCCTTTCTTATCCGGAAAAATCCACAGTTGCAACAGTTTGGTTGTACCATCACTGAGATGATTAAATTCTGAATGCTGAATTCCGGTTCCCGCAGACATAACCTGGATCTCATCGGGATAGATTACTCCTTCACCACCTGTGCTGTCTTTATGAGCGAGTGCTCCTTCTAAAGGAACAGTCACAATTTCCATATCACCATGAGGATGTGTCCCAAATCCCTGTCCACCTTCAATTGTATCATCATTTAAAACTCTGAGCATTCCGAAGTTAACACGTTCCGGATCGTAATAATTACTGAAACTGAAAGTATGATAAGTTTTCAGCCAGCCGTAATCAAGATGTCCCCTTGAATCTGCTTTATGAACTATCTTTTTTCCCGAAAAGTTGGGCTTCGTGTTACTTAACATTTTGTCCTTTCTTTTTACAATTCTTAAATAATTTTCCGAAGAAAGAAATTCTTTCTGCGCATTTGATAACTATTATTTTCAATAGGTTCCGTATACAAACAAAATAGTGCTTTGAATCACCATTTGTCACTAAAAAATCGTCCATTAAAATATATGCTTGGATTTGAGCAAAAACTAATAGTAAATTATCGTCAGCGACTAAAGATTTGTATATCTAAAATATCCCTTCTGTGTTTTAACTCGACACCAAACTCATCCATAATAGTGGTGAAAAAATAATTTTCGTTTCTTTAATTAGTTCATCTTTATTTTATTAACAAATATTCAAGGAGCGCTATGAAATCAATCAATCCATATTTAAACTTTCCCGGGAACACAGAAGAAGCATTCAACTTTTATAAAAAAAAATTTTGGTGGTGAGTTTATCGGGGAAATAAATCGTTTTAAAGATGCACCGGGCACTGAAAATCTAAGTGCTTCGGATAAAGAAAAAGTGATGCACATAGGCTTACCAATGGGAAACAATAATTTTATGATGGCTACAGATGCTATTGAATCAATGGGACACAAAGTAACTTTTGGCAATAACTTTTATATTGCGATTGATGCTGAGAGCAAAGCAGAAGCTGATAAACTTTTTAAAGGTCTTTCCGAAGGCGGGAAAGTTGAAATGCAAATGAATGATCAATTCTGGGGAGATTATTTTGGATCATTAGTAGATAAGTTTGGAGTTCAATGGATGGTAATCTATTCACCTCCTAAGGAAAGTAAATAAAGTATTGAGGATAATAATTATGAGAAAATTAAAACTTCAAGTGCAAATCTCAATTGATGGCTTCGTAGGCGGACCAAATGGCGAACTAGATTGGATGACATGGAACTGGAGTGATGATATTAAAAAGTATGTAAATGATTTACACAGTAATCTGGATACTATTCTTCTTGGAAGGAAAATGACAGATGGGTTTATTACACATTGGGCATCAGTAGTTGATAAACATGATGAATCTACAAAAGAGTTAAAAGAAAATTATGAGTTCGCAAAGAAAATGATAGATACACCAAAAGTTGTATTCACAAAAACACTTACCAGTCACAATTGGATAAACACTATTCTTGCAAATGGAGATTTAGCTGAAGAAGTGAACAAGCTGAAAGCGCAGAAAGGGAAAGACATCATTGTTTACGGCGGTGCTGGGTTTGTATCATCATTAATAAAAAATAATTTAATTGATGAGTATAATCTTTTCATAAATCCGACTGCAATAGGAAAAGGTTTGGCAATTTTCAAAGGGTTAGATAGTAAAAAGAATTTATTACTTTCAGAAAGTCGTACCTTTGAATGTGGTATCGTATTAAATAAATATGTTGTAAAACAGTGAGGAATTTAAAATGCAGAAGATAACACCGTTTCTATGCTTCGATGATAACGCCGAGGAAGCTGTAAACTATTATACATCAATATTTAAGAATTCAAAAATTGGAACTATTTTCCGATATGATGAAGCCGGTGCAGCCGCTTCCGGAAGACCAAAAGGATCTTTAATGACAGCATCATTCCAGTTGAATGGTCGGGAATTTATTGCATTGAACGGTGGGCCCGTCTTCAAGTTTACGGAAGCAGTTTCTTTTGTTGTAAATTGTGAATCGCAGGAAGAAGTAGATTATTACTGGGAAAAACTTACAGCCAATGGGGGTGCAGAAAGTATGTGCGGTTGGTTAAAAGATAAATTCGGTTTGTCGTGGCAGATTGTTCCTACTGTTCTAAATAAATATTTAACTGATAAGGATACGAAGAAATCACAAAGAGCAATGCAAGCCATGCTTCAAATGAAAAAAATAATTATTGCTGATTTAGAAAAGGCATTTAACAGTTAAAAAATCTGACAAAACTAAGGAGTAAAAAATGAGCAAGATGAATCCAGTTGTCCACTTTGAAATGCCAGCCGAAGATAAAGACCGGATGGTAAAATTTTATTCAAATGTTTTTGGATGGCAGGCTCAGCAGCTTGGAGCGGAGATGGGCGAGTATGTTGTTGTAACAACAGCAGAATCTGATGAAACCGGTCGCCCTAAAATGGGGGGAACTATAAATGGTGGCTTCTATCAGAAATCTGAAGACCCGGTTTTAAATCATCCATCAGTCGTGATTGCAGTGGATAATATTATTGAAGCAATAAAGAAAATAAAAAATGGCGGCGGAAAAGTTTTGGGGGAACCTATGCCAATACCCGGAGTTGGAATATTCGTTTCATTTATTGACACTGAAGGAAACCGGCTAAGTGTACTTCAGCCTTTGGAAATGTAAACTTATTTTTCTGTGTAAATTAATTTTACTAAAATCTTAAGGAGATATCTGTGCTTGCTAAAAAGCAGACTTTCCAGACTATAGATGAGTACGTAAAAACCTTTCCAAAGGATATACAGAAAATCCTTGGAACAGTAAGACAGGCAATAAAAAAATCTGCACCCAAAGCTCAAGAAGCAATAAGTTACCAAATTCCAACTTTCAGGCTGAATGGAAATCTAGTTCACTTTGCAGCTTTCAAAAATCATATTGGCCTCTACCCCGGATCAGAGGCAATCAGAGTTTTCAAAAAAGAAATTTCATCATACAAATCATCAAAGGGTGCAATTCAATTCCCAATTGATAACTCAATGCAATTAAGCCTGATTAGTAAAATTGTTAAATACAGAGTAAATGTAAATTCAGCAAAAAATTCAAAAAAGAAAAAGTAAGGAGGCACACTATGCAGAAACTAAATTTTAAAATCGAGATCAATGCACCTAAAGAAAAAATCTGGAATACTATGCTGAATGATGAAACCTATCGTATATGGACAGAGACGTTCGCACCAGGTTCGTATTACAAAGGTGATTGGGCTCAAGGAAGTAAAATTCTTTTTTTGGACCGGACGAAAAAGGGATTTTGGGAGGTATGGTAAGCCGGATAAAAGAAAACAGGCTGTACGAATATATTTCAATTGAACATCTTGGTGTTGTTAATGATGGAAAAGAGGATACAACAAGTGAGGCAGTTAAACAATGGGCAGGTTCACTTGAGAATTACACATTAAAAGAATCTAAAGGTAAAACCGAATTGTTAGTCGATATGGATATTAATGATGATTATAAAGAAATGTTTGAGGGTATGTGGCCTAAAGCACTTCAAAAGCTCAAAGAGGTAGCAGAGAAAAAGTAAAAAGTTATATTGCTATAAAATTCAGATTAATTAAACACAGAGCATAGAGATTGTTTGAAAGACGGGATGGAATACGAAATAGATGTAAAGAATAAATCCAGCAAACAAAAGATTAATTCTATCTGGCAGGAACTAAAAGATGCAGTCCGGGGAAGCGAAGCAGACTATACGGAAATAAAAATCGGCAAAGCGATTTTTCTGCTTGCAGTTCCAATGATACTCGAACTGATAATGGAATCAACCTTTGCAGTGGTTGATATTTTCTTTGTTGGAAAACTCGGCCCTTCAGCAGTTGCAACAGTTGGATTGACGGAAACATATTTATTCCTTCTTTATTCTATCGGGATGGGATTGTCAATGGCGGTCACGGCAATTGTTGCAAGAAGAATCGGAGAGAAGGACAAAGAGAAAGCAGGTATAAGTGCTGTGCAGTCAATATTTCTTGCAGTACTTATCTCACTTCCATTTACAATTGCAGGAATTTTCTATTCCAAAGAACTACTTGCATTAATGGGTGCCGATGAATGGATACTTGAACATGGCTATCGTTATATGCAATGGATGCTGGGTGGGAATGCTGTTATAATGCTTCTTTTCATAATTAATGCAATATTCAGAGGTGCCGGTGATGCAGCAATTGCAATGCGTGTTCTCTGGATTGCAAATGGAATAAATATAGTTCTCGATCCGATTTTAATCTTCGGGTGGGGACCTTTTCCTGAAATGGGAATTGAAGGCGCAGCTATCGCAACAAATATCGGAAGAGGAATTGGAGTTCTTACTCAGCTTTATTTTCTTTTTAAAGGAGTTAAACATATCCATGTTCTTCGCAATCAAATTTATCTTCACTGGAAAACTATTTCAGCAATTATAAAAACTTCTCTAGGCGGAGTCGGTCAAATGATCATCGCTATGACTTCCTGGATCTTTATAATGCGAATTCTTGCCGAGTTTGGAAGTGAAGTAATTGCGGGAACAACTATCGCTATGAGAATTATGATGTTCACAATGATGCCTGCGTGGGGAATGTCGAATGCAGTTGCAACGCTTGTTGGACAAAATCTTGGGGCTAAAAAACCAGACCGTGCTGAAAGATCAGTATGGATAACCGGTGTAGGGAACATGATATTTTTAATCGGAGTTGCGGTCATTTATTTTATATACAGCGAATCACTGGTAGGAATCTTTACAGATGATTTACAGGTTATTTCTGTTGGGGCAATGTGGCTTCGAATTGTTTCGTATGCATATTTCGTTTATGGATGGTGGATGGTTTCTGTGCAGGCATTCAACGGAGCCGGAGATACGATCACACCAACTAAAATTAATTTTGTGTTTTTTTGGTTGATTGAAATTCCACTTTCATACTTTATGGCAAAGACACTTAACTTGGGTTACTCGGGAGTGTTCTGGGCAATCTTTATAGCTGAAACAGCGGTCGGGTTATTTACTCTCTGGTTGTTCACCAGGGGCAAATGGAAAACAGTTCAGGTATGAGGTTTTTTAACAAATAGAAAATTTAATTTGTATTATAAAACACAACGGGTCTCTTTTCAGTAAGCTATTTTAGTCGTAAGTTTTTCACAATAGTTCAATTCTTTCCCCTTAAATCAGGGACCAAATTAAACCAGCGGATGTTCTCATTGTCAAAAAAATCAAATCAGATTAGCTGATTGAGAGAATTCATCCGATTGGTTCTCGCATTAGGTCTGAAATAGATAACAAAGTTTTAGATTTCTTTTTACTAAGGAGCAGAACTATATGTCATTAATCAAAATGTATGGTCTTCATTATTATTTATTTGCTGGAATATTATTTTTGTCTTCCGGTTTTATAAGAGGACAAACCACTGCGCCGGACAGTGCACTGCAGCAGATAATTGAAAGTCTGGAAGGACAATCAATGACATTGGCAGCAGTTATAGATCTTGCTAAGAAAAACTCTACTGCAATCGGCCGGGCCGAAGCTTTATATATGGCTACAGCAGGAAATTTAAAAAGACAGCGGGGCTATTTCGATCCCGGGTTTTATTTTAATTTCTATTATAATGATCTTGATATACCTACTTCCACTTTATTTGCCGGCGCAGATATTCTTAAGACACAGGAAACAACTGCGCAGACAGGATTAACACTTAACCTACCTATCGGAACTCAGTTACAATTAGGATTAAATACATATAGTATTAATACCAATTCGCAGTTTGCGTTTTTAAATCCTGAGTATAACGGGTTTGGAAGCTTGAGTTTAAGGCAACCACTTTTAGAGGGTTTTACTGCAACCGGGCGGAGAGATCTTACCTTCGCTGAATTTGAATATGAAGCCGCAAAGGCACTTTATGATCAGGAAGTTATTTCTGTAATAAGTGAAGTTGAAATTGCTTACTGGAATTTATACACGGCTGAAAGAAATTACGGTGTTCAAAAACTTGTACGTGACAGAGCAAGTGAATTTTTAACTGAAACCGAATTGCGCGAAGAAGCCGGATTAGTTGGACCCGAACAGGTAGCCAATGCCAAAACTTTTTTAGCCGAGCAGGAAATAATTTTAATCGATCAGGAAGAAGAACTTGATAAACAATCAGATTTAATTGCAGTTTTGACAGGCACACGTCCCGAACCAATTGATTCAAGATTTAAAACAGTTGATGTTCCTCCATCAGAATTTCCGATTGAACCTGTAGATGCAATGATTGATTATGCAATACAAAGTAATCTTCAGTTAAAAGCAGTTCAGGAAGAAATTAATGCAGCTAATACTCTGGTCGATGCAGCTTCATGGCAAGTTTTGCCATCGTTAGATCTTGTCGGATCGTATTCTGGTGCTGGACTGGGTGGTGATCCTCAGGCAGTTATTTTCGGAACTGACACACTTCAAACTACTACGAGCGGAAGTTACGGTGACATGCTGAGCCAGATAGTTAAAAGAGATTTTCCCGGATGGAGTATTGGATTTGAGTTAAGTGTTCCGATAGGGCTTAGAAGTAATATAGGTGAAAAGGAACGGCTGGAAGCTTTATCCGATCTTACGGAACAAAGATATACAGAGCTTACAAGAGATATTGAAAAATCTGTACGTCAGGCACATAGGGAATTGATACATGGAAACAGAAGACTTAACGCAGCGACAGATGGAGTTGAAGCAGCTCAGGAACAAGTTCGAATTGGAAGAATAGAATTTCAGAACGGGCGTACTACAGCGTTTGAACTTGTCCGGCTTGGTGAAGATTTTGCCAAAGCACAACGTCGTTATTCTGAAGCACTGGTTCGTACAGTTAATGCTGTTGCAAAATTGAAACAGCTCACGTCTGGTAAGTATCCTGATAATTCAAATAATTAAATGGAGTTTTGTATGAAGAACTTATTAAGTAATAAAATAAAAATATCAGAATTGTTTAGTCATCAATGGATTGTCGTTTCATTAATAATGTCACTAGCCCTTCTGTTTACTAATTGTGGAGATCAAAATTCTGCCGGTGGTCAATTTTCAATGCCGCCAATGCCGGTTGAAGTTACACAAGTTGCAGGTCAGGGAGTGAGTGAAAAATATGAAACTGTCGGCACAATTGAAGCAATAGAAGAAGTAACAGTTGTATCAGAAATTAATGCTGCCGTAATTGATATTCCGTTTACAGAGGGAAGTCAGATAGCTAAAGGAGATTTGATAGCACAACTCGATGATACGCAATTGGCAGCCGAGGTAACGCGTGCTGAAGCCTTGCATGCTCAAAGTTTAGCAACTTACAATCGTGTAAAAAAAGTTGTAGAGCAAAAAGCCGGAACGCCGCAAGACCTTGATGATGCACTTGCCTCTCTAAAAGTAGCTGAAGCTAATCTTAAATTGGCTCAGGCACGTCTGGATAAAACCAGAATTGTTGCTCCTTTCAGCGGGATGATTGGTTCACGAAAAGTTAGTGTTGGTAGTTTTTTACTGACAGGAGATGCGATTGCTGAGCTTGCCAACCTGAATGAAATCAGAATTAATTTTTCTGCACCGGAAAGATATTTATCCGAGTTGAAAAGAGGTTCTGAGGTTATAGTTTTTTCGCCAGTCTATCCCGGTCATGAGGTCAAAGGAAAAATAATTGCAATAGAACCAATCATTGATCAGAATACACGAACTGCAAGAATTGTAGCCAGGGTTCAAAATCCGGGTCTAAAATTCAGACCGGGGATGTCTGCAAATGTAACAGTAATTTTAAATGAAAGACCCGAAGCATTAACTATACCAACCGAAGCAGTATTTGCAAATGGAAATCAGTCGTTTGTTTACATTGTAAATTCAGACAGTACTGTTGCACCAGTACCGGTTACATTAGGTTTGCAGCTTTCCGATGTTGTTGAAGTTGTAGGCGGTCTTCAAAAGGGAATGCAGATAATTACAGCAGGACATCAGAAACTTTATCCCGGTGCTAAAGTTATGCCTGTTAATTCCCAGACGAGTTCAACACAGCAATAGTAGATTAAAGAAATCTGAATTGTTTTTGAAAAGGAGTTTTTATGAAGCTTAGTAAAATATCAATAGAACGACCAGTGCTGGCAACCGTGATGAGTCTGGTGATTGTTCTATTTGGAATTATATCATTTACCCAATTACCAGTCCGTGAATATCCTGATATTGATCCTCCGATTGTTTCGGTAGTTACGTTATACCGTGGTGCAAGTGCAAGTGTTGTTGAAACAGAAATAACTGATGTACTAGAAGAGCAGTTTGCAACTCTTGAAGGTGTTAAAACGGTAAAGTCCTCAAGTAAAGAAGGCGGTTCTGTCATCACCATTGAGTTTGAACTAGACCGCGATGTTAACGAAGCCGCAAATGATATTCGAGACAGAGTATCAAGAATCAGAGGAACATTACCTGCTGAAATTGAAGATCCTGTTATTTCAAAAGTTGATGCTAATGCACAGCCAATTGTCTGGCTCGCACTATTCAGCGAATCTTATTCAACTCTTGAGCTTTCTTATTTTGCAGACCAGGTTCTTAAGGAAAAAATTCAGCGTCTTTCCGGAGTTGGTGGTGTGTTCCTTGGAGGAGAACGCCGATACGCAATGAGAGTATGGATAGACCCGCTAAGGATGGCAGCTCATAAACTAACAACGTCTGATATTGAGTTAGCTGTAAGAAATGAAAATGCCGAAATTCCCAGCGGCAGGGTTGAAGGTGAAACACGGGAATTCACCGTCAGAACAAGAGGTGAACTTGCTTCCCCTGAAGAGTTCGGAGCTATAATTGTTTCTCAGCAAGGAAATAATATAGTTCGCCTTCGTGATGTTGCTGATGTATCAATAGGCGCTGAAGATGAAAGAACTATCGCACGCTGGAATGGGAAACCAGCAGTAGGACTTGGTATTATCAAACAGTCCAGGGCTAGCACAGTTGATGTTGCAAAGGTTGTTATAGGATCATTACCCGAGCTGAGAAAACTTTTGCCTGCTGGTGTAAAGCTCGAAGTTGCTTATGATAGTTCTGAGTTCATTATTGAATCAATTGATGAGGTACAAGAAACACTTGTAATTGCACTGATTTTAGTTATGCTGGTTGTGCTTGCATTCCTCAAAAGTTTCCGTGCTACAATAATCCCTTCTCTGGCAATACCAATCTCTATTATTGGTGCACTTGCCGCAGTTTATTTTGCTGGATTTACAATTAATATTCTAACCTTGCTGGGATTTGTGCTCGCTATCGGCCTCGTTATCGACGATGCTATAATTGTACTTGAAAACATTTATCGTCATATGGAAATGGGAAAAACCAGGTGGCAGGCTGCAATAGACGGAAGCAAAGAAATTGGATTTGCAATTATTGCCACAACGGTTTCATTGGTTGCTGTGTTTGTTCCTCTCGCATTTTTATCAGGAAACGTCGGAAGATTATTTAATGAATTCGGTGTTGCGGTTGCAGTTGCGGTCTTGATATCAGGGTTTGTTGCTCTTACTTTAACCCCAATGATGTCCTCACAAATATTAAGACCATTGCATGGAACAGGAAAGAGTTGGGCATCACGTTCGTTCGATGCATTCTTTGAAAGATTAAATAAAGTTTACGACAGATCTGTAAGATTCGCTATACGACACAGCATGTTAACTTTGGCATCAGCTTTTGTTGTTTTGGTACTCGCTTACTTTTTATTCAAGATGCTTCCGAGTGAACTGGTGCCTGTAGAAGACCGTGGTTTTGGATTCGGGATTGTGATTGCACCGGAAGGTGCTACGCTTGACTACACGGATTCTTATGTTAAAGAAATAGAAAAAATATTACTAAACCTGCCGGAACATGAAGGTCTTTTCACAGCAACTGGTTTAGGTTTTGAAGGACCGGGAAGCGTAACCAACAGTTTTATCTTTTTAAATTTGAAGTCTCGTGGAGACAGAGAAAAATCCCAGCAGCAAATAATTCAGGAGTTGTTCCCTCAGTTACTGGCAATCCCCGGTGTGCTGGCTTTTGTAATTAATCCGCCGAGCATAGCAGCCGATTTTACATTAACCCCTGTGCAATATGTTCTCCAGGGCGATAATTATGAAGAACTGAACAATGCAGTTAATATAATGATGGCAGAAGCTTCTCAACTTGGGTATTTGATAAACCTTGATACCGATTTAAAGTTGAACAAACCACAGCTTGATATTCACATTGATCGTGAGAGAGCTTCGGGACTAGGCGTTTCCGTTGCAGATATTGGTTCTACCTTGGAAACATTTTTAGGCGGTAAAGTTGTCTCCGATTTCAAACGGGGAACAAAGCAATATGATGTAATTCTTCAGGTAAGGCCGGAGGATCGTTCAACACCAGATGCAATAAGAAATCTTTACATTAGAAGTCGGGGAGGTTTAGTACAGCTTGCAAACGTAGTAACAGTTGAAAAAACAGTGGCACCTAAAGAACTGAACCATTATAACCGTGTAAGGTCAGCTATAATTTCTGCAAGTCTTGTTCCCGGGGTTGCTCTTGGCCAGGCTCTTGATGATCTTGACAGAATTACCCAGGAAAAACTTCCATCAAATATTAAACGTGACTATGCCGGCGAATCTCTTGAGTATAAATCATCTAGCTCTGCTCTGTATTTTATGTTTTTGCTTGCATTGATTTTTATCTACCTCGTACTATCTGCACAATTTGAAAGTTTTATTCATCCGCTTACAATTTTACTTTCCGTACCACTTGCAGTGTTCGGAGCTTTGCTAACACTTTATCTCTTCGGTGAAAGTTTAAATATATATTCTCAGATTGGCTTGATAATGCTGATTGGTCTTGTAACAAAAAACGCTATTCTTATTATTGAGTTTGCAAACCAGCAGCATGAAAATGGATTTGGTTTTATCGAAGCAGTTGTGCAGGCAGCAACAATTCGTTTAAGACCAATATTGATGACATCATTCGCTACAATCTTTGGTATTCTTCCAATTGCCATTGGTCTAGGTGCTGGCGGTGAATCAAGACGTCCGCTAGGATTGGTTGTAGTAGGAGGAATGCTTTTTTCAACATTCTTAACATTAGTAATTGTTCCGGTTGTTTATACATTGTTGGCTCGATTTACTAAATCAAAAGAGCATGCTAAATCGGAGGAAAATGAATCACAACAGACATTCAATCCGGTTCCTGTTATGGATAAATAAAATAATTATTTTTAAATAATAAAGGATAGATTCCAATGTCAAAAGTTTTTGCTGATCTGGGGATGTCGCTTGATGGATTTATTGCAGGACTGAATGGTGGAGAAAAAAATCCTTTGGGAGATGGCGGTTTAAAGATTCACGAATGGATGTTCAGGCAAAAAAGTTTCAGGGAACATCTTGGTATGGAAGGCGGAGAAACAAATAATATTGATAATGAGATAATAGAAAAAACGTTTAACCGGATTGGTGCAAACATTATGGGCAAAAGAATGTTTGTGGAAGGAGAAGCAAACTGGCCTGAGGAAGCTCCATTCAATTGTCCGGTTTATGTATTAACTCACCAAAAACGGAAGCCTTGGGAAAGACCCGGCGGAACAACTTTCTTTTTTACAGATGAAGACGTTCAAACAGTTTTGCTTAAAGCGAAGAAAGTTGCAGGTGAAAAAGATGTGCGCATTTCAGGTGGAGCGAAAACGATTCAGCAATATCTGAACGAAGGATTAGTTGAAGAGTTTATTGTTCATCTGGCACCAATTTTCCTGGGCTCGGGAGCCAGGTTGTTTGAACACCTGGATAAAACAAAATTTTCTTTTGAAATAAAAAATGTGATTCATTCAAAAGCGATTACACATCTTTATTATAATGTTAAAAACAATTGACAAAAAATGAGCGAGAATAAAAAAGTTGTTGAAAAATATATTGATGGCTTCAATAAGTTGGATCACAAACAAATCTTATCTTGTCTGACAGATGATGTAGAATGGATTTTACCTGGAGTATTTCATCTAAAAGGAAAAGAAGAGTTTGACAGAGAAATTGAAAATCCTGCATTTGAAGGAAAACCGGTAATTGTTGTTACAAGAACCATTGAAGAAAATAATGTAGTGATCACAGAAGGAACCGTTCGTGCTAAGAAGAAAGCATCTGAATATATCAACCTGAATTTCTGTGATATTTTTGCTATGAAGAATGGTTTGATAAAGCAGCTAACATCATACCTGATGGAAGTTAAATTGTAGCGATAAAAAAAATATTTTAAAGAAATTACAGATTACTTTTTTAGTCAAAAAAGATAGTAATTAATTTTCCGTTGAGACAAAATAAAATTGTAAACCCTATCGATGTTAAAAAACTTATTTCCACCCACAAACTGTTTGCAGAGATTAAAGATAAATACAGAAATCCTCCCAACTGGCAAAGACCGGAAGGTTTCGTTTCATTATCAAAAATAATTTTAGAGCAGCAAATTAGTCTTGCGTCAGCCGAGGCGCATTTTAATAAACTTAATAATTATTTAACGAAGTTCACTCCGTCGGAAGTTTTAAAACTTACAGATGAAGAAATGCGTGCCTGTCAGATAAGCAGACAGAAAGCAAAATATCTCCGTGCTTTATCAGAAGCTGTGATAAATGAAGATTTGAAATTCGATAAACTAGCCAAACTAAGTCCAGAGGAAGTGAGGGAAAAACTTACAAGTATAAAAGGAATCGGAGATTGGACAACGGATATTTATCTGATGTTTTGTTTGCAGAACAAGGATATTTTTCCTTTAGGTGATATTGCCCTGATTACAACCATTAAAGAGTTGACAAAGCTAAAATCACATGATGGGATTGTTCGTTTTACAAAAAAACTTAAACCATTACGCTCTCTAGCCGCATATTTTTTGTGGTATTATTATCTTAAGAAAAGAAATAGAATCTGAAATTTTAATTTGTGCGATTTCAAGATATATGGTATATTATCAATTATATATATTAAATAATTATATACTATATATAAAGTAAGTAATGGTAAAAATATGCCTGAATTCAATTTTAAAGAGAAAAAATTTAACAACACCGTTGAACTTTCTCTTGATATAATAGGCGGCAAATGGAAGATGCCCATTCTCTGGAGACTAAAAGATGATTCTAAACGGTATGGTGAACTTAGGAGATCTCTTCCGAAAGTAACTCATAAAATGCTGACTCAGCAACTTAGAGAACTTGAGGAATCTGAAATCGTTACCAGGAAAGTGTACCCGGAAGTTCCCCCGAAGGTTGAGTATAGTTTAACTTTACTTGGCAAATCAGTAATTCCGGTTATTGATATGTTACGTGAATGGGGTGAGGAGTACAGGAGCATCTTCATTAAATAAACTTCAAAGATCGCACAATATTTTTTCCCTATTGAACTAATTGATCCTTTTTATCGTCTATATGCTGTTGTTTTTTTTCAACGTTTAATAATGGTTATCTTTCTGAAGAAATAAAAACAATTTGGAATAAAAATCTATTTTATGTCAGCTTATAGAGAACAGAAAAAATATCTGGAAGTGCTAAAAAAATATGAAAGGAATTTTACCCGCCAGGAATATGATGAATTTAAGTTGTTCATCAAAAGAGATAAAGACGATGATGAATTCGACACGGTCTCCATGAAGCGTCTTAAGGAACTTCACGATAAATATCATAAACCCGTCGATACTTCAAAATATGATAAGTTCTTCAAAAAAACTGATGATAAAACTTCAGAGAATTGAAACTTAAAACCTTGTTTTCATTGTATACAAATCGAATTGTAACTAATTTTGGTTTTCTTTTTCTAACGAGGAAATAATGAACTTAAAACTTTTACACAGGCTTTATGCCGCAGGAGTCTTTCTTGTTACTCTGATAGTTTACTCGATGACTGTACAACCTTCAGTCTCTTTCTGGGATTGCGGAGAATTTATAGCTGCCAGCTATTACCTTCAGGTTCCACATCCTCCCGGGACACCGTTTTTCTTAATTATCGGTAACATATTTTCCAAAATTCCCTTCATTGAAAACATTGGATTGAAAGTCAATCTTATTTCAGTTTTTTCAAGTGCTTTATCTACTTTCCTTCTATATCTGATTGCAGTTAAGCTTATAAATAATTTTAAGGGTAAGAAACCCGAAACAATTTTGGATGCCATCATAACTTACACCGCAGCAGCAATTGGAGCTTTTTCACTTGCATTCAGTGATACTTTCTGGTTTAACGGTGTGGAAGCAGAAGTTTATGCTTTTAGTACTCTGCTCGTAGCTGCGATTATATATCTGATAATTAGATGGTACGAACGTGCTGATAACAAGGATAGCGAAAAATATATTTTAGCTATTGCTTACCTTGTTGGCCTATCTACCGGTGTTCACCTGATGAGTGTATTAACTATAGTTCCTGTTGTTATGGTAATTTTCTTTAGGAAATATATGGATGATGAAGAGGCCCTTAAGAAAACAGGCTATATTTTGCTCACACATGCAGGAATAATTTTAGTGCTTGCACTTGTATGGTGGGCTAGTGAGACCAGTGCAACACCTCCAACGAATGAACAATACAGTGATTTTGATACAAAATTCAAGCTGATGTTTGTAGGTATCAGTGCAATTATTATGGGAATTTACTGGAAGAAAGTTTTCAATAAGAATTCTTTTTATCTGCCAATTATTATCGGGGGAATAGCACTCTTTGCAACATATCCCGGGGTAGTAAAGTTTCTGCCTTCTTTGATGACCTCTATTGGAAAAGAAAACATTGTTGTTGAAATAATTCTTTTTGCACTTATTCTAGCAATGTTGGGTTATGCAGTGTATTACACGATGAAAAACAACAAACCAACTTTGCACATGGTTTTTATGTCTGCGATTTTTATTCTGTTAGGATTCACAACATTTTCAATGGTAATTATTAGAGCTAATCAAAATCCACCAATGAACGAAAACGAGCCAAAAACATTCCCTGAATTGGAGAAATATCTTAACAGAGAACAGTACGGTGATTTCCCCACTTTTAAAAGAAGGTTTTCCAGTGAACCTCATCAGCAAAGAGTTTTTACAAATTACTCCAGCGATCTGGATTTCTTTTATGACTATCAGATGAATCATATGATGACGAGATATTTACTCTGGAACTATGCTGGTCGTGAAGGCTGGGTTCAGGATGACGGGGCAAATATCGCTCCCTTTAATTCCATTGGAAATATTTTTGGAAAAATTATTCGTGTAAATTTTGAAGGAAAAGCGTCCGATTCCTTATTTGGCATTCCGCTACTTATAGGTCTATTCGGAATTTATTATCACTTCAGAAGAGACTGGAAAATGGCGTCAGTCTTTATGGTAGCATTTATTTTACTGGGGTATCTCACTGCTTTTTATCAAAACCAGCAGCAGCCGCAGCCACGAGAACGTGATTACTTCTATGTGGGTGCGTTTTTTGTCTTTTCGATTTGGATTGCTATCGGTGTGCGCGGATTGGCTGATATAGTCCGAAAAAAAATCAAAAAAGAAACTTATGGCACTGCCGCTGTTTTTGGAGTACTTGCTTTTACCTTTGTACTAATCCCGATAAAAATGCTGGACGCTAACTATCATACTCATGATCGATCAAGAAACTGGGTTCCATGGGATTATTCATATAATATTTTGCAGAGTACTGCACCAAATGGAATATTATTTACAAACGGTGATAACGATACTTTCCCGCTTTGGTATCTTCAGGATGTTGAGGGAGTAAGAAGAGATGTGAAAATTGTTAATCTAAGTCTTTTAAATACTGACTGGTATGTAAGACAATTAAAGAACAACGATCCTTACGGAGTTGGAGCGGTTAAAATAAGAATCCCGGATGCGAGAATTAATTCTACCGATTTAAGACCAACACAATGGTCGCCAACTGATATAACTATTCCTACACCAAGAGCTGGCAGCCAGGAGGAATTGTTAAAAATCATAAACGAATACGCAATTAAAGATACTTCTGTGATAAGTGCTGGAAAAATGACGTGGAAGATGTCGAATACTTTGACCTTTGGTGACATTAAAGCTATTCGTGTTCAGGATATTATGGTTAAAGAAATTGTTGAAGCAAATAACTGGGAAAGACCAATTTATTTTGCTGTTACTTGTTCGGATGATAGCAAAATTGGTTTGCAGGATTATTTAAAGATGGAAGGAATGACTTTCAGACTAGTTCCTGAGAGACGACAACCCGGTAGCGAATTTATAAACGAGGAAATAGTAAAAGCACAGATTGAAGGCAATGTTGTTGCGAGCAAAAGTTTTCTGCCCGGATTCAGGTTTACAGGTCTGAACGACCCAACAATCTTTTTTGACGAAAACCATACTCGTATGGTTCAAAACTATCGAAATGCATTTATGAGATTGGCGGTTTATTATAGAAGTGTCGGTGATAATCAGAATCTCGTTGCTACATTAAATAATATGAATGAAAAGCTGCCTTACAAAGTACTGGGAATGGATAATGGTTTATTATTTGAGGTTGCTAATCTGTACTTTTTTGCTGGTGACAGAGAGAAGTTTTCTGAGATTTCGGCCGATGTGGAAACAAGAGCTTTGGCAGATCTTGAAAAAAATCCTGAGGATGTCCAGTCATATTATAATCCTTACAGACTTCTCATTGAGATTTATGAAAACACTGAACAGTATGATAAGTTGCTTGCACTTTGGCAAAAGCTTGAAACTTTGTTCCCGAATGATCCAACAGTGAAATCGAATATTGAAAGATATCAACAGATGACTCAGCCGAAGGATACTTCAGGTAACTAGAGAAATTATTTTTAGTTAATATCAGGTCCGGCATTTGCCGGACTTTTTTTGTAAATTTTCATATGAAGATTTTAATAATTGCTCTCTCAGGTATCGGTGATGCATTAATGTTTACGCCTGCATTGAAACTTTTGCGGGAAAGTCTACCTGAAGCAGAAATCGATGCGCTGGTAATGTACAAAGGATCTCAGGAAATATATTCTTCTAATCCTAATCTTAGTAAAGTAATTCATTTTAATTTTTTAGAAGAAGGAGCTTTCAAGTCCTTTAAATTCCTATTTCAATTAAGAAAAAAATATGATGCCTCAATAAACGTCTACCCTTCCAATAGAAAAGAATATAATATTATCAGTTTCCTTATCGGGGCAAGCAAAAGGGCTGGGATCACTTACCTGAGAAAGAATAAAAGTAATTTCGGCTTGTTGAATAATGTAAGAGTTCTTGAAAATGATGATGTTCACAACGTTCTAGCTAATATTAAATTGTGCGAAGCACTGATTGGTAAGAAGTTTAATGAAGAACCACCGCTTGAGTATCCTATCCCTGAGAATGAAATTGTTTCGGGAAACAAATTTTTCGATGAATCTGGTGTTTCGGCTGATGAACTTATTGTTGGTTTTCATCCGGGATGCGCAACATTAAAGAATCATATTAAACGCAGGTGGGAACCGGAAAAGTTTGCCGAACTTGGGAAAAAACTTATTAAGGATCATTCCGCAAGAATTGTGCTTTTTGGCGGACCCGAAGAGAAAGAGCTAAAGGAAAAAATATTTTCGCTGATTGGTTCTGATAAGGCCATAATTATCAATGCTGAAAGTCTTACACAGAGTTCGGCAATGATGAAACGATGCAATGTGTTTGTGACGAACGATTCGAGTCAGATGCATATTGCTGCTGCTCTTGGTTTAAAGGTAGTTGCGATAATCGGTCCGACAAATCAAAATTATATACACCCCTGGAAAACCGAACACCAGATTGTTTCGCTCAATCTCGATTGTTCACCCTGTTTCTTCTATTCACCGAGACCGCTAATTTGTAACCGAACAGATGTTAAGTTTAAATGTATTAAAGAACTTACAGCAGATATGGTGCACGGTTCAATTGTGAAATATCTGTAAAACCAACCTCAGTTATTGTCTTAATCTTTCTTTAGTCTTAAGTTGAATCAGAGAATTCTTATTTCTTTGTGCAATGAAGAAGGAATATAACATTTACATAGTTTCTGATGGAACCGGCCGTACAGCCGAGCAGGCACTCAATGCTGCGCTAGCCCAGTTCGGTAATGTTAAAGTGAACCTCTTCAGAAGACCAAAAGTAAGAACCGAGCAGAGGGTTATTAATGTAATTAAGGAAGCAAAAGAAGATGGTGGTTTTATCGTGCATACTTTGGTTACTGATAAGCTTCGCGAAGCTATGCTTCGTGGTGGAAGAAAAAATAATGTTGATACGATTGACTTAATGGGCGGACTTCTCGCAAGACTTTCGGAAGAATTTTCTGTGTCACCCGCAGAAAAGCCGGGACTTTTTGGGCAGCTGAATAAAACTTATTTCAGAAGAATTGAAACGATGGAATTTGCTTTTCATCACGATGATGGTCAGCGAGTAAATGAGCTGAAAAAAGCAGAAATAGTTTTGCTGGGTGTTTCAAGAACGTTCAAAACACCGCTGAGCATTTACCTTGCATTTAAAGGCTGGTTTGTAGCAAATGTTCCAATTATTATGGGACAGGAGTTCCCTCCTATAATCAATAAACTGCTTGCTTCAAATGTATTTTGTCTCGATACAAATGCACGTGCATTAGCTGAACTTCGTCGTGCAAGGCAAAATTATCTTGGCGGTGCGGTGGGGGATTACGATGACATTGAGTATGTACGGATGGAACTAATGTATGCAAGAAATATTTTTAGCAAGAATCCGGGTTGGGCAATAATCAATGTTACAAATAAGCCGATCGAAGAAATTGCTTCGGAAATTTTAACACTTAAAGGTGAAAGAGGAAAAGGGGATAGATTCCCCGGTTAATTTAATTTCGTTTAAGATAATTACTTAAGGAACTTCAAAATGAACTCAAAAAAACTTGTTGAGGATTTTATAGCTCAGAAGAAAATAGCTGTCGTTGGTGTTTCCAGAAAGAAAACAAAATTTGGTAATGCCATTTTCAAAGAGCTGAAACAAAAAAATTATGATGTTTTTCCAATCAATCCGCACATAGCTGTTTTTGAGGGAGATGCCTGCTATCCGGATTTACTTTCACTCCCCGAAAAAGTTGATGCGGTTATTATTAATGTGCCTCCTGCGCAAACAGAAAAAGTTGTGAGGGAAGCAAAACAAGCCGGGATTAATAAAGTCTGGTTACAGCAAGGTTCACAATCAGAAACTGCTGTAAAATTTTGCGAAGAGAATGGAATCGACTGCGTCTCTAACGAATGTATTCTAATGTTTACCCAACCATCTGCTTTCATTCATCGGGCACATAAGTGGATATGGGGAGTGTTGGGGAAACTACCCGCCTGATTAATTATGTCATCAGTTATACTAAAAAGCTCAGCCGATAGTTTTATAAAAAGAAAACATCCGTGGATATTTTCGGGTGCTATTGGTAAGATTGAAGGCAATCCTTCCAACGGCGGTACCGTCCAAATATTCACATCGCATAAATCCCTAATTGGCTCCGGAAGCTACTCACCAACATCTCAAATCCGTGTAAGAGTCTGGTCATTTGATCCTGAAGAAAAAATTGACAAAGACTTTTTTAGCAGGAAAATATCTCTGGCATCTGAACTTAGAAAACAATTCATTGATGAATCCCAGTCAAATGCATACAGATTAATCAATGCCGAAAGTGATGGATTACCGGGACTGATTGTCGATCGTTACTCGGATTTTCTTGTCTGCCAGTTTCTCTCTGCCGGTGCTGAGTTTAATAAAGAAACGATAATTGAAATTCTTAATGATATCTTCAAACCTTTTGGAATATTTGAACGATCTGATGTTGAAGTTAGAACTAAAGAAGGACTCCAGCCAAACCAGAGTATACTCAAGGGAATAGCTCCTGATAATCTTATTGAAGTTCGGGAAAATGGGTTTAAGTTTTTGGTTGATATTAAAAATGGTCACAAAACAGGTTTCTATATTGATCAGAGAGACAATCGAAAACTGATTTCGGAATTTGCAAAAGGAAGAACTGTGTTGAATTGTTTTTCGTATACAGGAGGCTTTTCTGTTTATGCACTTGCATCTGGTGCGGAAAAAATAGCACAGATAGAATCATCATCTTCTGCAATTGATCTATCTAATAAAAACTTTGAACTGAACAATCTCAATCCATCTTTAGTTGAAAACATCAACGGAGATGTTTTTGAAATACTTAGAAAATTCAGAGATGAAAGAAGAACATTTGATTTGATAGTTCTCGACCCGCCAAAGTTTGCTGAGTCCGCTGATCAAATTCAAAAAGCAAGCAGGGGATATAAGGATATAAATTTACTTGCGATGAAATTACTTAATCAAGGAGGAGTGTTGTTTACTTTCTCCTGTTCCGGTCACATCTCACAAGAACTTTTTCAAAAAATTGTTGCCGGAGCTGCTCTTGATTCCGGAAGAGTAATTAAGATGATCAAACAACTCACTCAATCGTCAGACCATCCCGTTTCTCTTAATTTCCCGGAAGGGCTGTACCTCAAGGGATTGGTTTGTACAGTTAATTAAGATACTCTCCAGGGTAGCCTATTTATAAATTTATCTGATGTGCATATCTTTTGTTTGTAATTTTACGTCAGAAATAATTTAATAGAAAAAAATCTATGAACATCTGGATACTTGGGATACTTGTTTTTTTAGCACGCGTAGTTGATGTATCGCTTGGCACCTTAAGGACAATAAGCATTGTGCAGGGAAGAACGAAGATTGCATTCTTCCTGGCTTTTATAGAAATAAGTGTGTGGCTTTTAGTTCTAAGCGCAGTTCTTCCCAAAGTTGTGGAATCTCCGCTTCTCGGTGTTTTTTATGCATTTGGTTTTGCTACGGGTAATGTTGTTGGAATTCTTGTTGAAAAAAGATTGGCAATGGGTTATACTAATTTCAGAATTATCACAAGTAAGCACGTTAAAGAAATTACAAACTCTCTCCGCTCAAATGGATTCGCTGTTACTACATTTGAAGGTGAAGGTAAAGATGGGAAAGTCACTGAAATTTATGTCGCTTCCGAAAGAAAAAATTTGTCAACACTGGTTAAGCTTGTTAAGGAAATTGAACCCGATGCTTTTTACATTGCAGAGCAAGCTGGTTATATGAGTAAAATACAAAGACCAACGATGGTTCCTACCACGGGATGGAGAGGCATTCAGAAGAAGAAGTGAAACTTATTAGCTAGTTTATGATTATTAGTGATGGAGTACAAAATGGAAAAATTTTTAAATGATTTTGCAGCACTTCCAGATCGGGCAAAACGAAATTCAAAGATGTAATCAAACGACCAGATTATATTGTTGGTAAAAAAGTAAGGATGCTCATTCAATTTATTTGCAATAAACACGCACCATTCCGGCAAAACTCCTTTTTTAATTCTCACCGTTAAGTGTTTTTATTGTTAATAGTAGTTATTTTAAAGCACAGTTTTTGAATTCTTTTCAATTTATAGTAATAAACTGATTTACTCAAACTATGGTTGATGATTGTTGAGCATGAGAAGAATTGTTTCAATATTGATCCTTTCTCTTTTTCTTTATAACACCATCGGATTTCTGGCTATTCATCCTTTCATGTCTATGTACTACAAATATCTAGGAATGCTTCGGGCAGATATGCCATCCGAAGAAGAAATGATCGAGCTATTGATTTTTAATAAAGAAGATATCGAGAATAATAAAATTGATTTCAGATGGATACATTCGCGCGAGTTCAAGTATAATGGCGATATGTACGATATTGTTACGAAAGAAGAGACAGCCGGGCAATTAATTGTTTATGTCATTAACGATACAAAAGAAAAGAAACTGGAAGAAGAATTTGAGAAAAGAGTCCATAAAAATTCTATGGAGGATAAACAAATACCTTCGGTAATAAAATATAATCTCTCAATTTCAGAACCGGTTCAACAAGAACAAATCGGTATAGCTCTGGTTAATGAAACAGTATTTAACTACTGGCGGACCGATTCATATAAATCTCTTCATCTGGACATACCTTCACCACCACCGCGACTCACGTAGTTATTTTTTTAATAATTAACTAATTGAGTAATTATATAAGGTGTACTATGTTCAAATCAAAAACAGTTTCTCCTGTAATTCTTCTTCTTTTCCTTTTAATGAGCAGTGCTATATTGCAAGCCCAGCAGACGCTTGTGGTTGGCGATACGTCGATGACAAAAGTTGATTCGCTGACTTATGCTACGGATGATGTAATGGTAACTGCAACACGCGTGGAAAGGAAGATAATTGATATACCTTATCCTGTAATTCGACTTAAGAATACTCAATATAAATTTTCAAAAAAAGTTTCTATTGATAACGTTCTTGAAAATGTGCCGGGTTTGTTTCTTCAATCACGCTATGGAAACCATGATGTGAGAGTTGCAATAAGGGGGTTCGGCAGTAGATCGAACACAGGTATAAGAGGAGTAAGAATTCTGCTCGATGGAATCCCGGAATCAGAACCGGACGGGCAGACAAGAATTGAAGCAATAGATTTCAATTCAATCGGAAGCATTGAGCTGGTAAAGGGAAACTCATCTTCTCTTTACACCAATGCACCCGGCGGTGTTATAAACTTCATCAACGATATTTATTTTCCGTATTCGTTCGCAACTCAATTCAACGAGTTCGGCTCTTTTGATTTGAGAAGAAACGGATTGAAGTTTGGCATAAGAACAGATAAATATGGATTTCTCGGAACATACAGCTATCACAACTATAAAGGTTTCAGACCTCACAGCGAAGACTACTGGCATATCTTTAATACTGTTGTGGATGTACTTCCCGGAGATGGAACTAATCTTCAGATCTATGGGTACTTTGTTGATGGTCTCATTAAACTTCCCGGTTCTTTAACAAAAGAAGAGTTTGATGAAGATCCATACCAGGCAGCTCAAAGAGAAATAGACAGAGACGCAAAAAGAATCACGCAAAAAGGTCGGATTGGCTTAAAGTTCAACACAAAATTTGGCACGAACGATAACCAGGAAATAGAAATTATGCCATATGGAACAATCAAGTACTTCCATCGTACTGCAGCCACTTATAGAATAATGAATCGGTACGGACTAGGATCTTCGTTCAGATACATCAACAGACATAATATCGGTGGATTGGATAATGAATTTTCTGTTGGTGGAGATCTTCTTTATCAAACCGGGCCGGTTGAAGAGTATGATAATATCGGCGGACAAAAAGGAGATCAGCTTGTTTCACTCACTGATGAAATACAGGGAAATAGCGGAATATACTTTTCAGATTTCCTTGAACTGTACGGAAAGAGGTTTTATCTATTGCTTACTGGCAGGTATGATAATGTATATTTTCAAAATGATGATATGCTTCTCGGCAGCAGAAGTGCTTTCAGACGATTCGAAGCATTTACACCTAAGGCAGCACTTAACTTTAAACTAACACAGAGTGTTGCTATATATACTTCGTACGGTCTTAGTTTTGATTCGCCGGCCGGAAATGAAATGGACAACTATCCAACCAGCTCAAATCCATCCATCAATTTAAACCCGGACCTGAATGCACAAGAATCCAGGAACTTTGAAATAGGAATTAAAGGAAATATAAGAAGCTTTGATGAGCAAATGTTCAACAATGTAAGCTTTGAGGTTACATTCTTTAATATTTTTATTGAAAATGAAATTATTCCATTCGAAGTTTATGGCGATGTGTTTTTCCGTAATGCAGCTAAGACAACCCGAAATGGTTTAGAGGTTGGTGGAAGCGTGGATGTAATTAAAGGTCTAAATCTGCAAGCGTCATATACCTATTCCCGCTTCGAATATGATGAATATATTGCACTGACGATTGATGACAATCTTGATACATTAACTCAAGACTTCTCGGGCAATCTTGCACCAAGTGTGCCTATGCATAACTTATTTTTTGCATTATCTTATAACCATTCTTTTACAACAGACATAACTGGTTTTATTAGAGGTAGCGTGAGATATGTGAGTGAAATGTACGTAAATGATGAAAATTACTTTGTTGATAATAGCAGTAGAACCGAGGACTACACAACATTAAATGCTGGCATAGGGCTGGATATGGTCTTTGGAAAATTTAACATGCTAGTTTCTGGAGGTGTAAATAATATAAGCGATCTGGTTTATGCTGGTTTTGTGAATATCAACTCAAGCAATGGTCGATTTTATGAAGCTGGCGAGCCACGTAACTTTTATGGCGGTATAAACTTCGGCTATGCTTTCAATTAAACTTTCTCTAAAGCGGTTGGCATCTTTAAGTCAGCCGCTTCTTTTATCTTTCGGATATTAATCATACTTTTCTTAAACAAAACAGTTCAATTTATCTTATCTGCAATATCAATGATTTTAAATAAAATATCTTTTCCTCTTCTCCTCTCTTTTCTGCTATCTCTTAATTTTTCATTCTCGCAGGTTACCGCGGAAGGTCCTTTCGAATTAAAAACAGGAAAGGAAGCTGTTATAATCGGAGCGGGGACAGCAATCGGAATTGCTGCGCTGATAGTTGTGCTTAACAACGATAAGCTGACTGAAGATGGGATTAGTTTATTCAAAACAGAGGATGTAAACAAGTTTGATAGAATTGCAGTTGGTCCCTATCGGGATGATGTACTCGCGGACGCATTACTCTATGGTTCATATTTATTGCCGCTGACATTTCTCACATATGATGAAACAAGGGAGGATTTCGGTACGCTTGCTTTGATGTATGGAGAAGTCTTCCTTTTAAACAAAGGCATTAATACTTTAATAAAAGGATTAACTACAAGAAACAGACCTTTTGTTTATGATGCGGGCAGTCCAATCGAAGAAAAATATAAAGTTAATGCAAGGTACTCATTTTACTCCGGACATACATCTGTAACCGCTTCAAACTCTTTTTTTACAGCAAAAGTATTTTCAGAATATTTGACTGATAACACTGCGAAAGTTTTGATATGGAGTGCTGCTGCGATAATTCCTGCAGTAACAGGATTCTCACGCATTAATACACACAATCACTTTCCTACTGATGTAATTGTCGGCTACATAGTTGGCGCAGCAATCGGATACCTGATTCCAGAACTTCATAAGTCTGAGAATAATAATAATAATGAAGCAGCGACTCCGCAGGAATTTATTCATAAGCCAATATTCGGTTTTCAAGTCAGTTTTTAAAATAAAGAGGAGACTGAAATGCAGACATTAATCCAAGTGGTTTGCTCAGAAAGAAAATCTTTGAGAGATGTGATTGCTCATGATGAAAAACTTTGGAAGTATAATTTTTATGTTGAAGCAAAGCAAAAACCAGGCAGAAGTCCCGGCTGGGCAAAAATCCACAGTGTTAATCCAAATGTGAGAGGAGCGATTAATATCAGCTGGCAATCAAGAGTGAAAATTCTAACTTGCAGAGTAATAACCAAAGGTACTGGAAAACCTGCAATAATTATCGGCGATTTTATGAAATATCTCCTTGCCAGGTTTTCAAGAAGTATTGAATCGATAATTATTGTGCCGAGGTAGAATTTTTAACTTTTACATAAAAGTAATTTAAAAACAGGCGAAGTGGAACGAGGAAGAACGCAGGGAGGTTTTTGAAGAAGGTTAAACATTAATGATCGAACAATAAATAACTTGAAAGTGTAAAAATGAAAAATACATTTTTCTTGATGGTTAGTATGGCATTGGGTTATTGTATACTGGTTTCATCTTTTGCACAGACCGTGGATTCAACTTCAATACTTGAGTATGAAACTGGTTTTTGGGCCCCGGCATATAAATATTGTGGTCAGGAAATTGATTCTGATGAATTTAGAAATATTTTATTCTCTTTGAATGACACAGAGATCGGAAGCCTATATGGGGGTTCTAAAACATTTAATACTTTAGCCAACATCACAGGGTTTGTCGGGGGCTTTTGTTTGGGCTATGGTGTGTTTAGCAAGGAATCACAGACGGGTCTTATAATTGCAGGAGCGGGAATCGTTATGCTTGGGGCAGTACTTAATGTTGTTGGTAACAACAAGATGAAAGAAGCGGTTTTAAAATACAACGTAATGTATAAACAGAATATAAATACAGACTTATCAGGCGGTAATTCTAAATTGTTTCAGTTAGGGATAAGTTTTGCCTTGAGATAATTATTGCAAAAAATTGGGTGCCTGCATAAAGGAAACGTATTACTTTTTGTCTTCGTTTACCCAAAGTAGTATTAAGTTGTGAGATAGTATGTTTCTAAATGCAAAGTCCGATTGTGTGGAACCGAGAAGAAAGCGGAAATATTTTCAAATTGATTTCTGAGTTCAACATTCTTTATTTGATATTCATTATTCTGAGAAATATCGAACCCCGAACAAAGAATATTGAAATAATATCTGAGTGTATACTTGATTCTTATAAATAATCATACATTCATTCAATCATCCATTCGTTCTCTTAAGTTTTCCCCCTTCTCACATCTAAGAAAACATCAAACCCTCCTTTCCATTAATTGATAACAATTAACAAGAAATAGCCTGATTTTGCCCGTTTCATTCTCTTAATTAGTTGCGCTTTGTGGAATATTATTTGAAACTGTAAGGCGACCACTGGTAGAGGGGAATTTTCCGGGGGTTTCTCATCAGGGGAGAATTTATTAATTAAATTAAGGCGATTTTTTCAGATGTTAGAACTAAAACTTACCGAAGAACAGCAGATGCTTCGTGAAATGGTGAGAGACTTCACCAACAACGAAATAAAACCTATCGCTTCAAAAATTGATAGCGAAGCAAAAATTCCCGAAGACTTAATTAAGAAAATGGCGGAGCTTGGTTTTCTGGGAATATCATTTCCGGAAGAATACGGTGGCGGAGGAATGGGTGAAGTTGGGTACTGCCTGATGCAGGAAGAAATTGCACGAGGATGTATGTCTACTGCAACTTTCATAGGAGCTCACCAATCAATAGGTTCGAATGCAATTTACGTCGGTGGCAGCGAAGCACAGAAGAAAAAATATTTAACCCAGCTTGCAACCGGAGAAAAGATCGGCGCGTTCTGTTTAACAGAAGCTCAAGCTGGTTCTGATTCATTTCATCTTAAAACAAAAGCGGATCTTGTTGGAGATGAATGGGTTATAAATGGTGAGAAACTTTGGATAACAAACGGTGCTATTGCGGGTATCCTTTCTTTGTTTGCAAGAACTGAAAAAGGCATTAGTGCATTTATTGTTGAGACCGATACACCCGGTTTCAAAGCCGGTCCAGCTGAAAAGAAAATGGGAATTAAGGGAAGTACAACCAATGCATTGAGTTTTGAGAACGTCCGCATTCCAAAAGAAAATTTGTTAGGAACAGACGGGCGTGGATTTTTAATTGCTATGAAAACTCTTGATGCTGGCAGACTTGGTTTGGGTGCTGCCTGTCTCGGTGTCGCAAAAGAACTTCTGGAACTATCAACAAATTATGCAAAGGAAAGAAAACAGTTTGATCATCCTATAAGTTTTTTCCAGGCTGTTCAGTTTATGTTAGCTGAGATGGCGACGATGATATTTAATATGGAATCAATTGTTTATCGTACTGCAACAGATTATGATCTGAAAAAAGATATCTCAACAAGATCAGCAATGGTAAAGCTCTACTGTTCCGATGCGCTTGATGAAGTAGCTGATCGCGCTGTTCAGATTCATGGTGGAATGGGCTACTCTCAGGAGCTTTCGATAGAAAGATATTACAGGGACTCAAGAATTAACAGGATTTTTGAAGGTACAAACGAAATCCAAAAAGGAATTATAGCCAGAGATATCCTTAAAAAAGGTGGAAAACTTTTTTAACTTTGTAATGAGGTTTTATCATGACTTTAACTGATGAAAGATTATCAGAAGTATCAGAAAGAACCGGGGAAAGAAAAATTATGAGCAATAAAAAAATATATTACTACCGGATATTTGACGACACGGAAAAACTCAATTATTTAAAGAGTTCATTATCTCACGAAGAAGTTGAGCACTGGTTAAGAGAATATGAAAAGAATCATCAGCAGTATCTTAATCCGGAGTTCATCAGCTATTTGCGCAAGCATGATAGTGAAGCTGAAATTATTGAAATAAGCGATATATCATATTAATCCCACCCAATATTTTATGTTGCTTGTGTGTTCCCGGCATCCTGTACGGTTATATGCTGTCCTCGGCCGGGAATATTTTTTTGTTGACAGCAGAACAGAAAAGAAAATATGAAAGAATTTATCTTCAAACCATTCGGAGAGATGACAGAAGCCGACTACCAAACGGTAGGCTTCAAATCCGGTCTCGAAATTCACCAGCAGCTTTTAACCGATAAAAAATTATTCTGCAGATGTCCCGCCGGAATTTACAGCGACAATTATGATGCTGAAATTCTTCGTCATATGAGACCAACTCTTTCTGAGTTAGGTGTTTATGACGGCACAGCTCTGATGGAATTCAAAACAAAAAAAGAAATTATTTACAGGATAAATAGAAACACCGTCTGCACTTATGAAATGGATGACACGCCGCCCTTCCTGATCAACGAAGATGCGCTTGATATTGCTCTTGGAATAGGAATGTTGTATAACTGTAAGCTAGTCGATGAACTTCACATTGCCCGCAAGCAGTACCTTGACGGCAGCATTCCCACAGGCTTTCAGCGAACGGCAATTTATGCTGTTGATGGTTGGATTCCTTACAAAGATAGAAAAGTGAAAATAGTTCAGATGTCTATCGAAGAAGATTCCTGCAGGGAAGTTGCTGATTATAATCACAACAGAATTTATCTGACAGATCGCCTTGGAATGCCGTTGATTGAAACTGTAACCGGTCCGGATATGCGGACACCTCAGGAAGTAGCAGAAGTCGGATGGATTTGTGCAAAGCTTGTAAGAAGCACTCACAAAGTAAGGCGAGGTATCGGTGCGGCGAGACAGGATGTAAACGTAAGTGTTGAAGGCGGAACCCGCGTAGAAATTAAAGGCGTTCCGAAAATTGGAATGATTCCACTACTCACTCATAACGAAGCAATGCGACAATGGAATCTTTTAAGATTAAGAGAAGAACTGAAGAGAAGAGGAATCACTCCCGAGACATTCAAAGCAAAAGATTTTGATATTACTTCTCTCATCAAAAAACCTCACTATATTCCTTTAAAAAATGCAGTTGAAAGCAAATTGAAAATCAGGTGTGTTGTTCTTAAAGGATTTAAAGATTTGCTTCGATGGCAAACGCAGACCGATACTTATTTCTCTAAAGAAATTTCTGATAGAGTAAGAGTTATCGCTTGCTTAACAACTATTCCAAATATTATTCATTCAGACAGCAGAACAGATACGATCACATCATCCGATTGGCTGAAAGTTAAAAAGCATGTTGAAGCAACTGATAATGATACCTTGATTATCGTCTGGGCAAACGATGATGATATTCAAACTGCTGTTAATGAAATTATTATTCGTTCAAAAGAAGCAACTATCGGCATTCCATCAGAAACAAGACAAGCTTTGAGTGATGGAACAAATGGTTTTGAAAGAATTCTTCCCGGTGCTGACAGAATGTATCCCGACACAGATCTCCCTCCAAAGAAAATTGCTGAAGATCGGATTGATAAAATAAAATCCGGGCTTCCCGAACAATTCTGGAAACGAAAAGCGTGGTACAAAGAATTAAAGATTCCACCGGATACAATTGATGAACTCTCTATCTCAAAATATGCCGAGCTATTTAAAAAAGCCGTGAGCGAATGGAAAATAAATCCGGTAACGGCCGCAGTTATTTTAGTTCAATATCCAAAAAGATTAAGCAAAAGCAGTTACGTAATCGATTCGATAAACGAAGAGATGATGTTATCAATTCTGAAAGCGTATGCAGACGGTAAACTAACTTATGATTTCATTCTCACTGCAATGAAGATCAGCACCGAACTCGGAATGTTTGTTGAAGAAATAATACCTGAACCAATCAGTGAAAACGATCTCGAAAAAGAAATTCTTTTTGCAGAGCAGCAGATGGCTAAGTTGAAATTTATTAAGGATAAAAATGCCGGCAGTATAATAATGGGGATATTAATGAATAAGCTGAGAGGAAGAATAAGCGCAAAAGATATTGCTCAAAAGCTTAATCTGCCTCAAAGGAGTTTGAAGAATGCCAAATAATAGTGACTATAAAGGTTATAAAGGACAAGCTTTAGAAACTCTGCAAAAATTTAATGCACTTGTCTGGAGCGATGTTGAAATAAGCACTGCGGACGGTGATTTCAAAGGACTCATTCTTCCTCGTTCAGAAACTGCAGATGAGTTTCATATTGTACTAAAAATTCCTGTCGGCTATAATATTGGAATAGCTGCAAAGAGAATTCAATCAATTAATATTCTTGGAAGAAAAGAAGCTCACTACAAAATTCCTGAAAAAGAATTTCCTTACGATCCTAAAAAACCCAGAGTAAAGCTTCTTGGAACCGGAGGAACAATTGCAAGCCGACTTGATTACAGAACCGGTGCGGTTATTCCCGCATTTTCACCAGGAGAACTTTACGGATCAGTTCCGGAACTTGCTGACTACTGCAACCTCGAGACTGAAAAACTTTACGGTGAGTTCAGCGAGAACATCGGACCGAAACACTGGAAGGGTGTTGCCGAAGCAATCGGAAAAGAAATTGAAAAAGGTGTGCAAGGAATTGTAATTGGTCATGGAACAGATATTATGCATCATACAGCAGCGGCATTATCTTTTATGGTTCAGAATCCTCCTGTTCCGATAGTGATGGTTGGTTCGCAGCGTTCAAGTGACAGACCATCATCAGATGCTGCACTTAACTTAATCCATTCAGTAAAGACCGCATCTGAAAGTGATATTGCTGAGGTAATGGTTTGTATGTTTGGTCCCACTTCTGACATGTATGCGCTCCTTCATCGCGGAACACGAGTAAGAAAAATGCACTCGAGCTATCGTTCAACTTTCAGAACAATTGGCGATATTCCGATTGCAACAGTGAGCAGAGAAAAAATAACTCCAATAAGAAACGATTACAAGCGAAGAAGAAAAGACAAAGATGTAATCATCAATCCTGTGTTTGAAGAAAAAGTAAGCATCGTTTACTACTATCCGAATATGCAGCCGGATATAATTGATTCTCTTGTTGATAACGGTTATAGAGGAATTGTTATTGCAGGAACAGGGCTTGGACACGTTAACAAACCAATGTATCCCGCACTCAAACGTGCGAAAGAAAAAAATGTTGCGGTTTATATGACAGTGCAGACTCTGTGGGGCTATGTGCAGATGTATGTTTACGACACCGGACGAGATATGATGGAACTAGGAGTTATTCCCGCCGCAAATATGTTACCCGAAGTTGCTTACGTAAAACTTGGCTGGGCTTTAGGACAAACGGACGATCCCGAAAAAGTAAAAGAGATTATGCTCACTCCAATTGCCGGGGAAATTACAGAACGTGAACCAAGCAACGGCTATCTCATCTATCAGGGAGGCTTACCGGAAGTGGAAGATTTTATCAGACAGTTTAGGAAGTAAGACATCATCCCTAAATTTTTTAGTTCAAAAAAATATTTTAATTCCTCAAATTTAGCCGTAATTTTTGATTAAAGATTGAACGCATTTTTCTGGTTCTAGTCGGAGCTTTACTAATTTTATTTGTGTATCAATCTCCTGCATTATCCAATAAAAATTCTCAATAACGGAGATTCTAATGCCCGAAAAAGATTTACAACAACTTTCAATTAACACAATACGTTTCCTTGCTGTTGATGCAGTTCAGAAAGCAAACTCCGGTCATCCGGGAATGCCGATGGGCTGCGCACCAATTGCTTATCGTCTTTACACAAAGTTTATGAAGCACAATCCTGCAAACCGAAACTGGCTGAACCGCGACAGATTTATTCTTTCCGCAGGTCACGGAAGTATGCTGTTATATTCCATTCTTCATCTCTGCGGCTACAAAATATCAATGGATGATTTGAAAAACTTCAGACAGTTCGGAAGTATTACTCCCGGTCATCCTGAATTCGGATTAGCTCCTGGTGTTGAAACCACAACAGGACCATTGGGACAGGGTTTTGCAAATGCTGTCGGAATGGCAATAGCACAGGAATATCTTGGCTCACTTTTTAATAAGCAGGATGTACAGATTCTCGATCACTTCATTTATGGAATCTGCAGTGATGGAGATTTGATGGAAGGAATCTCTCACGAAGCAGCTTCGCTTGCAGGACATCTTAAACTTGGGAAAATTATTTTATTTTATGATGATAACGGAATTACAATCGATGGGAAAACAAGTCTTGCATTTTCAGAAGATGTCAAAAAAAGATTTGAAGCTTACAACTGGCAGGTTTTAAATGTCGATGATGTAAATGATCTTTCACAAATTGACAGAGCAGTAGAAGAAGGACAAAAAGAAACAAACAGACCAACATTAATAATCACTAAAACACACATTGGTTTTGGAAGCCCAAACAAGCAGGACACTTCTTCAGCTCACGGATCACCGCTTGGAGAAGAAGAAGTGAAACTGGCAAAGAAAAGTCTTCATTGGGATGAGAACAAATTTTTTTATATCCCTGATGAAGTAGCCGATCATTTCAGTATAATGAAAAGTACTTTCACTAATTATGAAAACGAATGGAACAAATTTTTTGAAACTTATAAGAAAAAATATCCCGCTGAGGCAGAGCAATTCGTAAAAGTTTTCAACAATGAATTTGGTGATGAGTGGAAGAATGCTTTGCCAGCTTTTACTAAGTATGGTGAAAATGTTCCAACTAGAAATGCATCTGGAAGTGTAATAAATGCAATTGCAAAACATCTTCCAACACTTATTGGTGGATCAGCAGATCTTGAACCTTCAAATAATACTTATATAAAGGAGTCAGCAAAGTTCTCAGCAGAAAACAGGAACGGAAGAAATTTTCATTTTGGAATTCGCGAACACGGAATGGGCGGAATATTAAACGGAATGGCTTTGTACGGCGGAGTAATTCCGTACGGAGGAACTTTTATGGTTTTTTCCGATTATATGCGACCATCAATTAGACTTGCATCTCTTTCCGGTGTAAGACCTATTTATGTTTTTACTCACGACAGTGTCGGTCTTGGTGAAGACGGACCAACTCATCAGCCAATAGAACACCTAGCTTCACTTCGTGCAATACCTAAAGTGGTTGTAATCAGGCCTGCAGATGCAAATGAAACTGTTGAGGCCTGGAAAGTTGCAATTGAGCACAAAGCAAGTCCGGTTGCACTTGCACTTACAAGACAGAAAGTTCCTGTTCTCGACAGAACAAAGTTTTTTTCATCAGAAAACTTAGTAAAAGGTGCATACATTCTCGTTCAATCGGAAAATAATCCCGAAGTTATACTAATGGCGTCGGGTTCTGAAGTTTCGCTTGCTGTTGAAGCGTATAATGCTCTTCAATCGGAAGGTATAAATGCAAGAGTTGTAAGCTTCCCAAGCTGGGAATTGTTTGAAGCACAATCAGATGAATACAAAGAATCAGTTCTTCCTAAATTAATAAAAGCAAGAATTTCAATTGAAGCCGGAGTTAAACAGGGTTGGGAAAAATATCTCGGCGATTATGGTAAGGCTATCAGCATTGAAAAATTTGGCGCATCAGCTCCTTATGAAGTTCTGTTCAATGAGTACGGCTTTACAAAAGAGGCTGTTGTACAAAAAGTTAAATCTCTTATTTCTAAGTTGAAAAAAGTATAATAAAGATTTAAATATGAAAAAAGTTGTAATCCTCGGTGCAGGTTTAGTTGGAAGAACGATAGCAATTGAACTATCAAAAGATTATCAAATAACTGCAGTTGATACAAACCCCGTCCGGCTGAAAGAACTCAAAGACAGAAAAATTAAAACGCTTAAAACCGATCTTTCATCTGATTCTGGAATTAAAAAAGTAATTAGCAATTATGATTTGGTAATTTGTGCGCTTCCAGGATTTATGGGATTTAAAGCGTTGAAATCAATAATCAAAGCGGGTAAAAATGTAGTTGATATTTCTTTTTTTTCCGAAGATCCTTTTCTGCTTGATGAACTTGCAATGAAAAAAGATGTCACCGCAATTGTTGATTGCGGAGTTGCACCGGGCTTAGCAAATGTCATCCTCGGTTATCACAACCAGAAAATGAAAATATCAAATTACAAATGTCTGGTTGGCGGACTTCCTTACAAGCGTGAATGGCCATTTGAATACAAAGCATTCTTTTCTCCGATTGATGTGATTGCTGAATATACACGTCCTGCAAGATTGGTTGTTGACGGAAAAATAATTGAGAAGGAAGCACTGTCCGATCCGGAAATAATTCATTTTGATGAAGTCGGCGAGCTTGAAACTTTTAACACAGATGGATTGAGATCTTTACTTAAGACGATGAAAATCCCGAATATGATTGAAAAGACAATGCGCTATCCCGGTCATATTGAGCTGATGAAAATTTTCCGGGAGGTTGGATTGTTTAATGAAAAAGAAATTGAAGTGAACGGAAAGAAAATTAAGCCTGTTGATCTGACTGCCAAATTACTTTTTCCGTTTTGGTCGCCGGGAAAAGGAGAAAAAGATTTCACAGTGCTGGATATTTTAATTGATGGATATCAGAACGGCAAAAAATTATCCCATCACTATTTTGTTTTTGACGAGTACGATCCCAAAGAAGATAATTCATCGATGGCAAGAACAACAGGATTTACTTGTTGTGCTGCTGCAAGATATTTGCTTGATCATAACTACGATCGAATAGGAATTTGCCCACCGGAATTCCTCGGTGAAGATGAAAATTGTTTTAATTATATTATTTCCTATCTGAAGGATAAAGATATAAGAATAGACAAAACTTAAATTCTCTAATAACTATAAAGGAGTACGCCAATGAAAAAAATATTATCACTCTTTTTCATTCTTTCATTCATTATTCCATACTCTTCAGGAATTGCTCAGGTTGAAAGAAAAGAACTTGGAAATCTTGTAATCGAAAACATTCCTGAAATTCCTCAGCAATTGAAAGACAGAATTTTTCAATATCAAAGCACACGATCAGCATCATTCCAGGATTGGCTGCATAACGATGCGGGTATTTTAATTTCTACACGCTTTGGAGAAACTGCACAATTTCATAAAGTCAAAATGCCGGGCGGATCAAGAGAACAAATTACATTTTTTAATGAACCGGTTGGCGGCGCGACTGTTTGTCCGGATAAAACTAAAAATATTTTTCTATTCTCAAAGGATGTTGGCGGAGGTGAATTCTACCAGATATTTTCATTCGATATGGAAACCGGAACATTCAAAATGCTGACGGACGGCAAATCAAGCAATGGCGGCGTGTCGTGGAATAATAAAGGAGATAAATTTTCTTTCTTTAGTACAAAAAGAAATGGCACTGATTGGGATATCTACATTGCTGATATAAACAATCCTGAAAATGCAGAGATGGTTTTAAGTGAAGGCGGTGCGTGGGGTGCGGCAGATTGGTCACCGGATGATAATTCTCTGATTGTGGGGAAATACATTTCAGCAAATGAAAGTTATTTCTACCTTCTCGATATTGCCACGAAAACATTAACACAGGTTAATCCTTCTCCCGAAAAGATTGCTTATGGCAGCACCATATTTTCTAAAGACGGCAAGGGAATCTTTTTTACTTCCGATGAGAAGAGTGAATTTCAAAGACTCCGTTTTTATGATCTTCAAACAAAAAATATTACTGTTCTGACTGAAGATATTAATTGGGATGTTGAATCTATGACCATTTCTGATAATGGTGAAAGTCTTGCCTTCACAGTTAATGAAGATGGTTTGAGTAAACTTTATCTTCTCGATACCAAAGCAATGAAACATGAAAAAATACCTGGAATTCCCGTTGGTCAGGTTTACGGATTATCATTTCATCCTGATGGAAAAAAACTTGCACTCATCTTAAATACGCCTCAAACTCCAGGAGATGTTTTTGTAATAAACTTATCGGACTATTCTCTTGAGCGCTGGACATACAGCGAGGCAGGGGGATTGAACACATCAGAGTTTGTAATTCCGGAGTTGATTCATTATCCAACTTTCGATGAAGTTGATGGCAAACCAAGAATGATCCAGGCATTTATTTATAAACCAAAAGGCGATGGGCCGCACCCAGTTGTAATTGATATTCACGGAGGTCCCGAGGGTCAGGCAACACCATCATTTGCTCCAATAAATCAATATTATATTAATGAAATGGGGATTGCGATTATTGAACCAAACGTTCGTGGTTCAACAGGATACGGGAAATCTTATCTTGCGCTTGATAACGGATATAACAGAGAGCATTCAGTGAAAGATATTGGTGCATTACTAGACTGGATTGAGAAACAGCCTGACCTAGATGCAAAACGGGTTGCCGTTAATGGAGGATCTTATGGCGGTTATATGGTGCTGTCATCAATGTTTAACTACAATGACAGAATTAAATGCGGAGTTGATATTGTGGGCATAAGTAACTTCGTCACATTTTTAAATAACACGCAAGATTATAGAAGAGATTTAAGAAGAGTTGAATATGGTGATGAACGCGATCCTGAAATGAATAAATTTCTTAACAGTATTTCACCAACGACAAATGCGCACAAAATTACGAAGCCATTATTTGTTGTTCAGGGATTGAACGATCCACGTGTTCCTTATACGGAAGCTGAGCAGATTGTAGATGTTGTAAGAAAGAATGGCGGCGAAGTATGGTATCTTCTTGCAAAAGATGAAGGACACGGTTTCAGAAAGAAGACTAACCGTGACTACTACATCTGGTCTGAAGTTTTATTCTATGAAAAGTACTTGTTGAAATAATCATCTTAATTTATTTTTAGCTGTGGATATAATATTTGAGTCCACAGCTTTTTTATTTTTGAATATGACAACAGGATTGAAAATACTTTGTGCTCTGAGTTTATTTGTCTGCATTTCATATTCGCAGGTTGAAGAAACTTATCAGAATCAACTTCCGGATTCTACGACAAGATTTCAAGGCATCGTCCCTCCGGTAGAATTTCAATATAACCCGAATGAAATATTCAGCAAACCAATTGTCCCGAATATACCTGATAACATTTTGTTTAATGATAATCCTTCAACTGTCTGGCTTCGCACAGAACTTTTAATAATGAACCACTCACAATCAGATTTAGGGGATATCAATACGCACTTTACTTCACCACTATATCAGCAATATCTCAGGGACTCTGAATTTGATATGGTAAGATACGTTTTAGGAGCAGTGCAGGCAGGTGCCGTTGGTTATATGGCCTACAGGCACATTAAGAAGTACGGATTCTGGAAGTAAATTCCAATATCTTTTCAACCTTTCGAACAACCACCTATCAGCGAATTAGTTCATAATTCAAATAATGAATGAGAATTGAAACTTCATCCGGTTAATTGCGTCATAATTTTCAGAGAAGCCCAAAAGGGGACGGATTATTAACAATTAAACAGGACAAACCATGAACTTTTTTTCAACTATTCCGAAAACTAAATCAGCAATTCCCATTTTGCTGACGGTACTTTTTCTTATCGGATTAAGCTCCATATCCTGTGCTGGCACACCAACCGATTCTCTCAATAAGGATTCTTCAAAATATCTTTCCTTCTATGAAAATAATGGTGACGAAAGAATTCATTGGGAGGTAAATTTCTTTGGTGATGAAATAACATCAATTTATAAAAATGGAAAAAGAATACCGGATGATCTTGTTTCTGACTACAAAGAAAAAGTTTACGACCAGCTTGATGATATGAGATTCGGCGACAGGAAATTTAAATTCCATATGCCTCTTGTCGTTGGAGTGGATTTCCATTTTGATATGGAGGAGCTTCATAAAGAACTGGAAGAAATGCAAAAGGAGTTACCGGAGCTCAAGGAGAATTTTCAGTTCCATTACTTTGATAGTGAAGAATTTAAAAAGGAAATGGAAGATCTGAAGAAAGAGCTTGAAGAGAACAAAGATCACATTTACAAATTCAAGTTCAATGATAAAGAATTCAAGGAAGAGATGGAAAAGCTCCAAAAGGAACTCAAAGAAAATCTGCCAAAGCTGAAAAAGTTCAAATTTGAATTTGACTTAGAAGAAGAAGATACCGAAGTCTGAGTATTATATTAATGAACTATTTCCCGAAAGTGGTTGTTTAATTATTGAATCACTTAAAGAAATTAGTTCGTTAAAATGTCAAAAAAATATTTAATAGTTGGCGGAAGCTCAGGAATTGGATTAGCTCTTACAAATAAACTTGTTGCCGAAGGAAATAAAGTAATTGTATTAAGCAGAAATCAGAATCAGCTTGAGATTAGTGATAAAATCAGCTACTATAAGTTTGATGCACTGGATCAGCAGCAGAATATTCCTTCATTTGAAAATGAATTTGACGGGCTTGCATATTGTCCCGGTTCAATTAATTTAAAGCCCTTCAAAAGCCTCAAAGAGAAAGATTACATCGATGATTTTATGATCAATGCACTTGGTGCAGTAAAAGTAATCAATCAGTATCTGACAAATCTTAAAAAAGCAGAAAAGTCTTCTATAGTTTTATTTAGCACAGTTGCAGTACAAACAGGAATGCCGTATCACGCATCAATTGCAACGGCAAAAGGTGCTGTTGAGGGATTAACTCGCTCACTTGCAGCAGAGTTTGCACCAAAGATCAGAGTGAATGCAATCGCTCCCTCATTGACTGACACTCCTTTGGCAAGCAAGCTTTTAAGCAATTTTGAAAAGAAAGAAGCTTCAGCAAAAAGACATCCGCTGAACTCGATTGGTAATGCAGAAGAAATTGCAAATGCTGCACATTATCTTCTCTCTGATAAATCAGGCTGGGTAACAGGACAAATTTTTCACATTGACGGCGGAATGTCTTCGCTTAGATTGTTATGACAGTTAAAGTATTTTTAGTTCTAATAAATTATTTAATGATTATGCCTCAGTCAGAAGAAATAAATATGAAATCAAAAATTGCTGATTTTACAGATAAAAATGTGAGATCCCAATGGGGTGTAACGAATGACGATGTAATGGGCGGCGTTTCATCCTCAAAAATTTCCACTGGAGAAAATGATGTCCTGGTTTTTTCCGGTAATGTTTCACTTGATAATAATGGTGGGTTTGCTTCTCTGAGAAGTCCGATCGATGATTATAATTTGTCTGCTTATGATAGAATTCTGATTAAAGTAAAAGGTGATGGAAAAACTTTTAGTCTCTCGTTCAGGCAGACAAAATATTTCACGGGATTTAATTTTACCCAGCGTTTTCAAACAGAAAAAGACAAATGGCAAACGATTAAACTTCCCTTCAATAATTTTAAATTGAAATATTACGGCAGGGAAGTCACCAATTCAGAATTACCGGATAAATCAAGCATCAAGCAATTATCAATTCTCATCAGTGATAAGCAGCAAGGCCCATTCAAGATAGAAATTGAATGGATTGGGCTATATTAAGCTCATTTCTAATCATTTTAATAGAAGATTTTATTATTTGAACTAATATCAGAATGTCTCTGTTACAAGATTAGAATATCTAACAAAGGAAATTAAAATGGAAAATAGCAGGCAATTACAAACTCTTGAAGATGATGAAGTTGGTGATAACCATCAATTGACTTCTATTGAAACTCCGCTGCATGCTGAGGCATTTAAGATAGATGATGATCTGAAAATAGAATTGATTGAAAAAAATTTTAGGGAAATAATGCATGTGCTTGGGCTCGACTTAAATGATGAGAGCCTTAAAGATACACCAAGAAGAGTGGCTAAGATGTATGTGAAAGAAGTCTTCAGCGGATTGAATCCGGACAACAAACCAAAGGCTACAGCCTTCACAAATAATTTTAAGTTTAAGGAGATGCTGGTTGAAAAAGATATCACGATTTACTCTTATTGTGAGCATCACTTTGTTCCAATCTATGGGAAAGCACATATTGCTTATTTTCCGAACGGACACGTAATTGGTTTGTCAAAGTTAAATCGCATCGCTCAATATTATGCAAAGAGACCGCAGGTTCAGGAAAGACTAACAATACAAATTGCAAATGAGTTGAAGGAAACTCTTGGCACAGAGGACGTTGCAGTTATCATTGATGCAAATCATATGTGTGTAGCATCACGTGGAGTTAATGATGTGAACAGTTCAACAGTTACATCAAGCTTTAACGGAAAGTTTTTGAATGAAGCAGTAAGATCAGAATTGTTGAAGCATGTATATTCAAAGTGACGGAATTAATTTATAAAATTAGTTTAAGCCGTTCTTTGTGGACGGCTTTTTTTATGTGATGGCTCTCATCAAAGAACATTAAGTTATTCAATAAATTGTAATCGAAATATTTAGAAAAAGTAAAATGAAAAAAGTAGTTATAATAGGCGGAGGTTTCGGCGGACTAACCGCAGCAAAAGAGCTGGCAAAGAAAGATTTTAATATTACCGTAATTGATAAAACAAATCATCATCTCTTCCAGCCATTACTTTACCAGGTTGCAACAGCAGCACTCTCCCCAGCCGATATTGCAATACCGATTAGATCTATCTTCAGCAAGAATAAAAATGTTGAAATACTGCTCGGTGAAGTGCAATCTATTAACAAAGAAAATAAAAAAGTTTATTTCAACGGCTCAGAAATTGAATTTGATTATCTGATAGTAGCTACTGGTTCAAGGCATTCTTATTTCGGGAAAGATGAATGGGAAAAGTATGCGCCGGGATTGAAAACTTTAAATGATGCTTTAAAGATCAGAGAAAATATTTTGCTTTCGTTGGAGACAGCAGAAAAAGAAAAGGATTCAGTCAGGAGGCAAAAATATCTGAACTTTGTAATCATTGGCGGCGGTCCCACAGGAGTTGAGCTTGCAGGCGCTATTTCTGAAATCGTTAATCAAAATCTTATTACTGACTTTAGAAATATTGATGCTTCGATGACAAAAGTTTATATGATTGAAGCTTTACCGAATATTCTTTCATCATATCCTGAAAGTCTTTCAAATCGGGCTCTGGAAGATTTAAAAAATCTTCAAGTTGAAGTAATTCTAAATGAAAAAGTAACCGATATAAATGAAAATGGAGTTAAAGTTGGTAACAGGTTTATCGAAACAAAAAATATACTTTGGGCTGCAGGAAATCAAACTTTGCCGCTAATAAAAACTCTCGGGACTGAAACAGATAGATTAGGCAGAGTAATTGTTAATGATAACTTAAGCATTAATGAGGATAACAACATTTTTGTTATTGGTGATGCTGCTGCTTTCAAGAATAAAAAAGGTGAAAATCTTCCTGCTATTGCTCCAGTTGCAATTCAGCAAGGTCGGTTTGTTGCTAAACTTATTACTGAAGGTTTGATAGGGAAGCCGCATAAAAAATTTATATACAAGGACAGGGGAACAATGGCTACAATTGGCAAGGCAAAAGCTGTTGCTGTTATAAAAGGATTTAAGCTGAGCGGATTAATTGCCTGGTTAGCGTGGTCATTAATTCATGTTCTGTTTCTAATCAGTTTCAGAAACAAGCTCAGGGTGATGTCCGAATGGATATGGCATTATATAACGAATCGTCCGGGAATCAGATTAATAGTAAAATATACTGAAGATTTTCAGGCAAAATCCTGATGCTCGAAATATTTTCATAGATAATTTGTGGATTTGTAAAAACCCTTTATTTATTCTAATTTTGAGCGTCCGCATAAAAGAAAGATAAAGCACTTCCATTATTCCCGCTCTATCTACTTTTTACAAAGACTAGTAGCAGGCTGCTGAGTAAAATAGCCTGAATTTTTTTTATTTTTTTAAGGAGTTTAAAATGAACATTTACGTCGGCAATCTGTCCTCCGAAGTAAAAGAAGAAGATCTTACTGAACTTTTTTCCCAGCACGGGAAGGTAAGCAGCGTGAAGGTAATACGCGATATGTTTACACAGGAACCAAGAGGTTTTGGTTTTGTTGAAATGCCTGGACAGGCAGAGGCTATGAAAGCTATCGAAACTCTTAATACTTTTGAGTTAAAAGGTAAAAAGCTTGTAGTTAATGAAGCACGTCCTCCACGTGATAGAAAAGGCGGCGGCGGTGGTGGAAGAGGTGCTGGCGGCGGCGGTCGCGGCGGCGGTGGTAGAGGCGGAAGACGATAATAACACACAATAATTAATTTTTATTTAGCCGCACATTGTTGCGGCTTTTTTATTTGAAATTCTTAAGGCATTTTCTCTGGTTGTTGATTCAAGCACAATTCTTCTTATTTTTTCTCAGCCACTAAAAAACTTTTTCGTCAATTAATATTTTTGGGAGAATGTATGAAGCGATTATTAATTCTATTTTCATTTCTGATTTTAATTACTGCAGCTTGCTCGGTGTTAACACTGCAGCCTGCAAACTTTTCCTGGCCAATTGAATCCGTGCTGCCCGTTGATGATAACGGAAAGGTAGCAGAAGACAGGTACTCAATAGAAGTCAACACAGTTGGACTATTTTTTGAAGAGTTCCAGGATTCACTTTCTTATAAAGGTAAAGAAGTAAGAATGATTAGAGACAACCAGGGATTTTATTTCTTAACATCCAATAACTTTAAAAACATTTATGTATTTAAAGTTGATGAAGGAAAGTTGGTTCAGGAAAATAAAATATTTATCTCAGAGTTTGGTTTGCAAACTCCAGCTTTCAATCAGAGGGACCCTTTCATTGAATTGGTTGATGGCACTTATAAAATGAATCTTACTCACAAAGGGATTCAAGGAGGTTCAAAGTGATCAAGAAATATTTCAATACCATTTCCGTTTTCTTTTTATTGGCTGGTTTGATAAGCATTTCAAATGCTCAATCAGATAGAGAGATTGTTGATAAGTTCAAAGCTGAGTACACATCAATTGAAAATAGCATAAAAGATGCAACCACTCTCCAGGAGCTTAATTTAGTCCTTGATGAAATAACTATTTTGAAGCAAGACTACGCACAACATAAAGAGCTTCTCAATAAAAGTCTCTATCCGGATAAATATGATGAATCAATAGAAAAATTGAACAAAGCATATCTTTTGCGACAGGGAGATTTTTCAACGATTGATGTTCTTCAAACTGAAGTAGGCGAATTGAAACAGCAGGTTGAATTCCTGAACCAAAGAAATAATGAGTTGTTAGTGCAGGTTCAGAAGCTTGAAGACCAGAGACAAAAAGATGCGAAGACAATAAAAAAGCTTGAAAACCTTGTTGCAGAACTTCGCTCATCAATCAGAAAAAGAGATGATCTTGTGCTGAGTATGATAGACAGTCTTATGCCGCCGACTATGAGAGACAAGGAAGCTCTGACAGTAGAAGATAAAAACATGGTCGCATCTGAAGAGAAAAAAGATAACGTATTAAGCAATGTTAAAACCACAATCAGGGATAACATCAGGTTCATTCAGGCAACATCACTTAAACCAAAAGATCTTGAATCAATTCGTGAGCAGCAAAAAGATTTTGTCACTAAATGGCGGAAAGTTGGCGTAAGGCTGGTTGAGGTTTATGCTGAAGACGGAAATAAAACAGAAGAACTGAAACAGATAGATGAGTTGTTTAATGAATGGTCAACTGTGGTAAAACAGGAAGCATGGGAATCAATCATTGATGAATTCTCATTAAGCGGAATTGAATTGATGGGCTTCAAAAACGGTGAGGAGTTCACAAACTCAGTTGATATGTTTATTGGTGATGAGTTGAAGAATCTTGGGGTAAAGAGCGACGAAGAGTCAAAGAGAACTTACGCACAATTTGCTGACAGCACCTGGTTTGCATCAATACAACCGGTTTGGATGAACTACTTAATTGAAAACAAAATGCTTACCGATGAAAACAAGAACAAGATGGAAAGTAAAATAGCAGAATGGAAGAGTGCACTCTATCCATCTTACTGGTGGATTTATTTAATTATTGCTTTGGTTGTAATTGCCGGTGCCGCATTCTTTTTTATTAAAAGGAAAAAACCTGCAAGCAATGTTAGTGAGTAAATGAAATAAATTAATTGTAACAAAGCCTCGATATACTCGGGGCTTTTTTCTTTTTCTCAACCTGTGGTAAACCGTTTATTAATAGAAGCAAACACCATTTTATTTGGTGATGAGCAACTAAGATTAACAATCTGGTAACTTGACTAATTAAATTATTCTGCTAAATTGTTTGTAGTAAATAAAGAAAAATTTTGTAAAACAGTTTCCGGTTAACAATAGGAGACTACAAATGAAAAAAAACAGATTAGTCTTTCCATTTATAATAGCCTGCAGCATTAACTTATTTTCCCAATGGTCCAACGATCCCAATAATAATCTAATTGTTGGATACGGGTTAGATCCGCACATTTGCAGTGATAGTGGGGGTGGTTGTTATATTACCTATGATTACAATAGTACATCCTATCCACGCTGGCTTGGAGTCGAAAGATTAGACAATTACGGTTACAAACCTTGGGGAACATTGAAAAGAATACTTGGTGAACTGCCGGATCAAAGGCAGGCAGAAATAGTTGAAGATGGAGAAGGCGGAGTAGTAGTAAGTTACATTGATCGGCTTGAGAATCTTCCTGATTGGACACAGAGAGTAAAAGTTCAGAGAGTAGATAGCAATGGGACCTTCCTTTGGAATCAGACAGGAGTCAGAGTAACATTAAGCGAAATTTATCCTCAGGGGGGACAGAATTTGTGCACAGATGGAAACGGAGGATGTGTTGTTGTTTGGCATGAATTACATGAATCACTACCAACTAACACTTACGATATCAGAGCAAACAGGATTAACAATCTTGGTGAAAGAGAATGGGGCGATACTGGAATATTTCTCGAAAATACTGTTGACTCTGATCCTGCAAAAATAGTCAGGGCGAGTGATGGAAATTACTATATTCAGACCAGCACCATTTACCGTATAAATCAAAACGGGCAGATATTAAACCAGTATAGTAGCACGACACTAGGTCAACCTGTAGCTGACCAGGAAGGAGGAGTAGTATTAAGCGGTATAGTATGGACAGGAATTATACCAAAGCTTGTGGCACAAAGAAAAGACTCACTTGGGAATAATCTATGGCAGGAACCTTATGTTGAAGTTGCAGATAGTCTTTATTATTTAAATGCAAGATTTAATATCCAGTATAATTATGGATATTATTATTATGGATGGAGTGGAACAAAAGATGGGATTACGCGAGTGACTCAATTCCAGACGCTAAGACGGGACGGAAGTAAATTGTTCACACAAGGCAGCGTCCAAATCAGTAATAGTACACCAATAGGTAGACCCTATATTATTCCATCAGATTCTGGTAGAACAATTTTCGTATGGAATGATGCAACAATATCATCCACTACTTTTGCTCAACTATATGATACCCTTGGAAATAAATTGTGGGATGAAAATGGCATTGTTGTTTCTTATCCTGCGATAGCTTATCAAAATACCACCGATGGTCAAGGTGGTTTTATAACCAGTGGTACCATAAATGAATTTACAATAGTTGCTCAACAGGTGAGCAGATGTGGGAATTTGGGTGAAGTCTTGCCTGTACCAGTAGAGCTCGTTTTATTTACCGGGTCTGTAGAAGAAAATAGGGTAATTCTCAGGTGGGTTACAGCAACTGAATTAAATAATTATGGATTTGAGATTGAAAGATTACAAAATTCCAAAACAGAACTATTACAAGATTGGAAGAAGATTGGCTTTGTTTCTGGATATGGAACGACAACGGAACCTAAATCGTATTCATTCACTGATAAGGAAATAACAACTGGGATTTACAAATACCGTCTTAGGCAAATTGATTTTGATGGAACATTCGAATATTCAAATGAAATTATAGTTGAATTTGACTTGAGCCCTAAAGAATTTTTGCTTTATCAAAATTACTCTAACCCATTTAATTCATCCACAATAATAAAATATCAGGTACCAAAAGATGAAAAGGTGAGGATAACCCTATATAATATTCTTGGCGAAAAAATACTGACACTTTTTGAGGGAGAACAAAAAGAGGGAGAATATCAGATAAGCTTATCGTCAGATAAACTACCATCAGGAAATTATTTTTATAGTCTTGAAGCGACGTCTACAAGACAAATTAAAAAATTAACAATTATTAAGTGAAAGGGAGTCACAATGAAAAATTTGTTAAAAATATTGTTGGTTGTTTTTATTTTGTTCAATGGAAGTAATATAAATTCAGCACCGTTCGATACAGGGATGATAACACTTACACAACCAAACGATGTTACTTTCATAGGAAGAGTATGGGGAGATGAATTTATTTACTGGATGGAGACTGAAGATGGTTACCGATTTGTTGAGACTTTCGAAGGATGGTACTATTATGCGACATTAGACCAGAATGGTGAGTATGCACCGACAATGTATAAGGTTGGTATTGATGCCCCGCCGGTGTATTCATACCAATTGGAAAGAACACAAACAAGGATTGATGAAATAAATCAGCAGATAGAAGAATTCAATGAATTCTAAGTTGAATAACAATACCACACCCAATAAAACGCTAAACTACTTTTTCCATTTGCACGGTTTCGGTGTTATGCTCAATGCTGAATAAAAATTTAGCCTTGGGATTTTTTTCTTTAGCCGCATTTAATTGATACTCTGACTCAGCCATGAACACAAGTTCATCGTGCTTATCATAAAATAAATTATGCGAGCGAAGTCTTTGCAGTTCGGCTATGTCTTCCTTGTTATCAAACTTTACCCAGCAGGCTTTGATATAATTCAGGTGTCGGAAGCGGCAGTCTGCACCATATTCATTTAGAAGCCGGTATTGTATCACTTCAAACTGAAGCTCGCCAACTGTGCCAACTACTTTCCTGTTATTTTGAATAAATAACTGCGCAAGTCCTTCGTCAGTTAATTGCATAATTCCTTTTTCTAACTGCTTTGATTTAAAGGGATCAAATAGCTGCAGTTCTCTGAAAATTTCAGGTGAAAAAGTTGGTATTCCCTTAAACATAAATTGCTCGCCTTCGGAAAGAGTATCTCCGATCTTGAAATTTCCCGAATCATATAAACCAATAACATCGCCGGGATATGCTTCTTCAATTAAGCTTTTATCCTGTGCCATAAAAGATGCCGGGTTTGCAAACTTGAATTCGCGGTTCAATCTTACATGGTAAAAGAATTTGTTCCGTTCAAACTTTCCCGAGCATACTCTTAAGAAAGCAATTCTGTCTCTGTGTTTCGGGTCCAGATTTGCGTGTATCTTAAAAACAAATCCGGAAAAATTATTATGAGTTGGTTCGATAAATCCTTTCGTGGTTTCTCTGCCCTGAGGACCGGGAGCTATTTTAATAAATGTATCAAGTAATTCTTTTACTCCGAAATTATTTAACGCACTGCCGAAGAAAACAGGTGCCAGATTTCCTTTCAGATAATCTTCAATCTTAAAATCACCATATATTCCATTTACAAGATTCAGCTCTTCGTTTAGCTTGATGGCATCTTCACCGAGCAGTTCCTTTAATTGAGGATCAGTTGAACCCTTAAAAGTTTCTACATCCTTTTCAATTTTCTGTTTGTTTGCACGGAAGAAACTGAAAGAATTTTGAAAAATATTATACACACCCCGGAATGAAATCCCAATTCCAACCGGCCAGCTTAATGGTCTTACTTTTATTTTTAATTTGTGTTCAATTTCATCCAGCAGCTCAACAGGATATCTGCCTTCTCTATCCAGTTTATTAATAAAAACAATAACTGGTGTGTTACGCATCCGGCAGACGTTCATAAGTTTTTCAGTTTGCTCCTCAACACCTTTAACGCAGTCAATTACAAGGATAACACTATCAACGGCGGTGAGAGTCCGGTAAGTGTCTTCGGCAAAATCCTTGTGACCGGGAGTATCAAGTAAATTTATTTTCACACCATTGTACTCAAAATTCATAACGGAGGTTGTGACGGATATTCCTCTTTGTTTTTCTATCTCAAGAAAATCTGAAGTGGTTGTTTTTCTAATTTTGTTTGATTTAACCGCACCGGCAACCTGGATAGCTCCGCCAAATAACAAAAGCTTCTCAGTCAATGTGGTTTTACCCGCATCCGGGTGGCTTATAATTGCAAATGTTTTTCTGTTTTGTATTTGTTTAATAATACTTGTCATATCTAAAATTTTTTAATTTATTAATAAATGGAAATTATAAAAAATGTCGAGGTATTTAGTGGCCAGAGCCGCTAAGGTATCAAATCGGAGTGCTGATATGAATTTTGTTAATTAACATATCACAAATATAAAGGATTATAAACCGAAATTGTAGGGTATTAAATATATTTTCCTCATTAAATAATTTAAATTGTAAAGTAAGTAATGTTTGAAGCCCCGATGTTTTCGGGGCTTTTTATTTTACCGACAGGTTGCTTGAACTGTTAGCGTTACTATTCCAAAATTATTAGTTTTTTTTCAAAGGTATGGGAGTACTGCTAAGTTTCTCGTACATATAGATTTGTCCATTATGAAATTCAATTGTTTTACTATAGTTAGTCCCCCAACTTAAATCAGGTGGGTTATATACTAATGGTTCTGTTGTATAATGAAATACCCCACTGGAATCCATTGAAAGTTTTGAACCATAGGTAACCATCATCGAATCTTTAATGAAGTTAAATTCCCAATCTAATTTTCCAAACACATAATTCGGTATTTCAGTATCATATCCAATAGACCATTGAAAAGTAGTCCACTCTCCCCATAAACTATTTGTATTTTCTCCAATTCCTGTTAGTATGTCTAAAGGATAAAAATATAATAAATCCTTATTGATTAGAATTTTATAATTTGGCACAGAGTAAATAACACCTATTTCGTTATTTAGTACAAAAGAGGTTTTCCCAGCATCGAATGTATTTGAGGAAGTTCTATTTAAAGCCTCATTTGATTCTCTGATTTTGTTTGGGAAAGTATTGTTAATAGTCCACTCTGTAATATTTGTATACATCAGTATTCCGTCCCTTATATCATAAGTTCCCTTAATTATTTCTGCCTCTTGGATTACTGTGTCCTGGTAATAATAATTGAAGGTTTCTTTAAAATTACCACTTGCGTCAAAATTAAAAGTTAAATAATCACTAGACCACGTCCCAATAATTTTTGCTTTCAACTCAGAATCAGTATAAGTAATTGGTTCTATTGAATTGTTTTCTGAACAGCCAATGATTAATAATATGAGAAGAAGAGAAGATAAAATTAGATTTTTCATTTTAACCTCAGAGTTAATTAAAAAAGATATTTAAGAATCCGTAAAAATATTTCCATAAAGATTCTATTCCCCAATAAACTACATAAGTAAAAACTAACAAACAAAATATGTTTAAAATTCAAACTCGTTTCAATGGAATTATTATTGTTCATTTGCTGAATAGCAAGCATGAGAGAAATTGACGGATATTTTATATTAGGCAGAATATTTAGTTCGAAGGTAATCACAGACGAACCGTGACTGATGATTACTATATCTTCAGTCTCAACATCATCACCGTAGAAATCAATCCAAACGCAAGACAACCTATCCAAAGATTAAAAGGACCGTAGAGATCAAGAACAGTTGCACCAAGCCACGGACCAACCATAAATGCAAAGCTGAAAGCCATCTGGAAGTAACCCATATATTCGCCGCGCTGTTTTTCGGGAGCTATCTTTGCAACATACTCGCCGGATGATGGAAAGAATATCATCTCGCCGAATGTCCACACTACAATCAAAGCAACAATCGGGGGAATTGTATTTGTGAATGCCATCAAACCAAAACCAACACCACACAAGAGAGCACCAAGAGCCAAAGATTTTTTGTCATCCCAATGTCGCATTGAATCGTTTAATGGAACTTCAATAAAAATTATCAAGACAGTATTAACAGCAGTTAGTATTCCAAATACAGCAGTTGTATATCCCAAGTCGGAAACTATAAATAATGGTAACGCACCAATGTGCTGAAAAAAAACAATCTCAACAGGAATTAGGGCAAGTAGAAAATAAATTAATTTCCGATCTCTGAAGACACTTACTTTTTGCCGAGGTACAACAGGCTCTGCTACTTCAGTTTCTTTCTGAACTGTTTCGTGTTTTTCAAAGTGAGAGAAAGTTAGAAATACTCCTGCCGCAAGAGAGGAGAGAGCGTTGATATAAAATAAAATATGAAAATTAATTGTGCTCAGTATTCCACCAACTACAGGACCAATGCTCATTCCAAGATTTATTGCAAGCCGTTGAAGTGCGAATGCAGTTTTTCTTCTGTCTGATGTAATCTCGTCAGAAATAAATGCCATGCTTGCAGGACGAAATGCTTCACTTAGTATTGCCCAGATGAAAGTAAGAGATAAAAACAAAATGAAGTCAGTGATGAAGGAATAAAGAAAAAGAAAAGAACCCGTTGCGAATAGAGATATTCTCATCTGCCTCATTGTGCCGATCTTATCACTCAGCTTCCCGGTGAATGGGGCCGAGACGAAAGCGCCAACACCATAAACGGCAAGAACAATTCCCGCATCGCTTTTGGAAACATTCAAAACCTGGTTTGCATAAAGTGCAATGAATGGTAAAACCATTGTACCTGCTCTGTTGATAAGAGTTGCAGCAGCAAGCAGCCAGATATTTTTAGGGATATTTTTAAGTCCGCTGTATGGGTTTTTCAATCAGAAGCCTCACCTAAATCCTCTCCAAAGGAGAGGACTTTCCAAATTATAATTGGGAAATTACTATAATTTTTGAGATCAAAATTATCTTCATTATTAACCTAAAATTAACACTAACTTAATCATTAGTTAACTTCTGCCGGATAATTTTCTATTGATAAAATACAATAAAAAGGGAAATTATCATGGACGAAACATTAAGATTCTGTATCGGCATAGCTTTATTTCTGGCAGTTATTGCTTATGAATGGTTGAAGGAAAGACCTAGCAGACGGACTTCATAAATCACAACTTCTACTTTCTCTAATTGCGGAAGGCTTTTTAGTATATCTGACACCTTCATTTTTAACCCTGCGTATTACAAGCATAGCTTCTCACAATTACCTATTTTTATTCCTGAAATATTATCTACTTTAATTTTAAGAGTTTATGAGTGAGTTCAATAATAGAGCATGGGTTGTCTCTGCTGATATGGGTTACGGACATCAACGGGCAGTATATCCACTTAAAGATATTGCCGAAGATGGAATTATTACAGTAGGTTCATCTGAAGCAGTCTCAAAAGCTGAACAAAAGTTATGGAAGCGATTGTTAAATGCGTACGAATTTTTTTCCAGAGCTAAGGGAGTTCCGGTAGTTGGTCCTCCTATTTTTTCAATGCTCGATTCTATGATGCATATTCCTTCGTTCTATCCGATGCGTAATTTATCCAACACAACTTTCCAGGTAAATCTTCTTGAGTCAACAATTGAAAAGGGTCTTTGTAAGGGAATGTTGGAAAAGATTTCTACTAAGAACCTGCCTTTGATAACTTCTTTTTATGCTTCTGCAATCGCTGCCGATAAGAAGGGCTTCAACAAAGTTTATTGTATTATATGCGATGCAGATATCAACCGTGTTTGGGTTGCAAAGGATCCATGGGAAAGCAGGGTTGAGTATTTTGCTCCTTGTGGGAAAGCTGCACAGAGACTTAAAGCTTATGGTGTTTCCGAGGAGAGAATTCATCTCACAGGATTTCCGTTGCCAGTTGAATTACTTGGGGACGAAAATCTTTCCGTACTGAAGAAAGACCTTGCGCAAAGACTCTTTTATCTCGATCCCAAACGAAAATTCTGGGCTCGGCATGGAAGAAACGTTGAGTATTTTTTAGGAAAAGAAAATTGTGTTTTCAGGAATGACAGAAAATTAACTATTACTTATGCAGTTGGTGGTGCAGGTGCACAAAAGGAAATTGGCGGACAGATTGCGCAGAGTCTTAAAGATAAACTTAAAAATGGGGAGATTAGATTAATTCTTGTGGCGGGCAACAGAAAAGAAGTCAATGAATATTTTAAGACTGTAAAAAAAGAAATTGATCCTGAAGAAGACAACATTAAAATTATTTTTTCAGAATCACTCCACGAATACTTCGATCTTTTTAATGATGCTTTACATGAGACTGATATACTTTGGACTAAACCGAGCGAACTTTCATTTTACAGCGCATTGGGAATTCCGATAGTAATGAGTCCGATAATTGGTTCACAGGAAAAATTCAACAGGAAGTGGTTGCGAGAAATTCAGGCAGCATTAAAACAGGAGAAACCTGATTATACAGATCAATGGCTCTATGATTTGCTTAGCAGGGGAACACTTGCTGAATCTGCTTGGGATGGATTTCTAAAAGCCCGAAAGCTAGGTACATTTAAGATAAAACAAGTGCTCGAAAAAGGTTATCTTGAAAAAGAAACAGATCCGGTGTTGAGGTAAATATTTTGAACGGAAAGAAAAAATATCTGTTTGTGTATCTAAAAACTGGTGGCGGACATCTTGCACCAGCACGAGCAATCTTCAATTATCTAAACAAGCACTTTTCTGATACTACCGAGCCAAAATTAATTTATGGCTTTGAAAAAACTCCTCGCTGGGTTCAATATATAATCGAAGACGGATACCGGATGCTTCAATATACCGGTAAATGGTTTTTTGAATTTCTTTATGCGGTGAATAAAATTCCGATTGTCGCAAGGATAACCTGCTTGCTTATTGCACCTTTTATGGAAAAATATCTGGAAGAAACGATTCTCAAAGAAAAACCGGATAAGATTGTTATCTTCCACTTTTTTCTCATCATTCCAATTTTCAACATTCTGAAAAAGAATAAACTCTCTATACCTGTTACTACGGTTATCACAGATCCATTTACGCCTCATACAATGTGGTTCCTTGTGAATAACCAGAATTTCATTGTTTTCAGTAATGATTTAGAAGAGAAAGTGCTTCGGAAAAGAAGAGGATATACAATTCATACCTTTCCTTTTGTGATAGATGATAAGTTTTCTAAAACACTTTCGAGCGATGAAATTATTTCAGTTAAAAAGAAATATGGATATGATCCGACCAAAAAGATACTGCTAATCCTCGGAGGGGGAGATGGTATACCCAAAGGTGAAAAAATTCTTGAAGAGATTCTTTCGTCAAAACCTGATTATGAAATCGGAATTGTCTGTGGGAAGAATGAAGTCCTGCAAAAAGGCGCTGAAAGATTAAAGGAAAAATATCAAATAGCACAATTGAAAATTTATGGATATGTAGATTTTATTTACGAACTGATAAATATTTCAGATGTGGTGCTTACAAAATGCGGTGCTTCAACAATAATGGAAATATTAAATCTGAAGAAAGTCCCCGTCGTTAATGATTATATCTGGGAACAGGAACAGGGGAATGTTGATTACCTGATCGAAAAGAAACTCGGCATCTATGAACCTAAAATTAAAAAGCTTCCGCAAGCAGTTAAAAATCTTTTAGAAGATGAAAAACTATATTCTTCTTACAGAGAAAATATTCTGAAAGAAAAAATCGAAAACGGCGTTGCAAAAGTAGCCAGGCACATTATCAGCTTAAACAAATAACCCGACTTACAACTCTAATACAATCAATCTTTTAAAATCCTTTACCGCTCTTTATAATTTTTGTTGAATAACTGACAACATCATTTTTGATAACGAGAATGTAAATGCCCGGAGCTAAGTCAGTGAAATTAATAGCCGCCAGGCTACCATTTCGAGTTATGTTTAGGTTGAGCTTCTCGCCAAGTATAGAATAAACAGAAAGTTCTGTCTGGTCTAAATCAATGTAGCTGCCGCTAACATTTAACATATTGCTAACCGGATTTGGATATGCTTTCACTTCTACGAATGAGGAATTTTGCTCTTCTTCAACGCTTACAATAGTTGTGTTTCTAAAATAATATGTGTTTCCGGTTCCTGAACCAACAAACAGATCTTCTTTACCATCATTGTCAATATCTACAAACGACGGAGCAGAATTCGTTCCTACATCTTCCAATCCAAATGGATTTGTTTGGGGAGAATCAAAAGAAGGGTCAGTATTTGTTCCAATATTCCTGAAGAAAACTATGTCCCCGTTTTCGTTACCAATAAAAGCATCGTAATCGCCATCTTTATCAATGTCGCAAAAAGATGGGGTTGATCTCGAGCCAACATCACTCAATCCAAAAGGATTAGTAAGTGAGTTTGCCCACGAGGGATTAAATCTTGTTCCAATATTTCTGAAAAATAAAATATTACCATCTAACTGTCCGACAAATAAATCTAAATCATTATCGTCATCTATATTAATAAAAGTCGGAGCCGCGTTACTTCCCAATCCGGAAATTCCCGCGGGGTTTTCTGAGATGTAGTTAAAGTTAGGTGTAGTAGCGCTTGTGTTCCTGAAAAATAAAATCCTAAACCCGGCTTCACCTAAGTAAAGATCATAATCCCCATCAGAATCTATGTCGGCAAATGCCGGCTTGGCATTATTCCCCACATCAAAAATTCCGAAGATGTTAGCTAACTGCCAGCTGGCAAAAGCAGGGAATGAACTTGTTCCATTATTTTCATAATAAGTTGTTTGTCCGGTACCAATTCCGCTAAAACAATCATAGTCACCGTCGCTATCGATATCAACAAATACGGGACTGTTAAAGCTGCCGGAATTATCAAGATTATATGGATTTGTAAGAGGAGTTGAAAAACTTTGCGAGAGGCAGGCTCCGGAATAAAATAAAAATATCAACGTTATTAACTTATTCATTATTGCACCTTTAAAGTGAAATATTATTTATAATTTAGCAGATACTAAAGAGTGAAAGCTAAACCTCTAAGGAATCAATTTTTATACCCAATAAACATAATCATCACGCACATAATAGTAAATGAATAAGTAAAATTTTTCTTATTCTTCGCTTTATTGGTAATACTTTCCGTTTTATTGGTTTTGATTGGGATAAATGTTTAATTAATATTGATGCGAGATAAGTGCATACTTTCAAAAACAGGGAGCATTAGAATGAAAACCTTTACCTTTATTTTAATTTTAACCACATTACTTTTCATTTCAGTTATTCCTATAAATCCTCAAACCTCTTCTGACAATATTAACTCTCAGCAATTTTCGCTTTACAATGCAACAGAGAAATATATGTATTCAGAATTAATTGCAGATTCATTCTTTGTCTTTGTAAGTGTTCCTGATGGTTATTATTCGGGCGATAAAAGATATCCGGTGCTTTATGTTCTTGATGGAGATGTTGCATTTGGTATGGCAGCAAGCATAGCACGTTATCTGCAGATTGGTGAAAATATTCCCGAGCTAATTATCGTGGGCATAGGTTATGGTGCTCTTGATAAATCGGCAGGTGAAAAACGACGAAGAGATTACAGGCCAACACAAGCAGGAGATGCAGAGAATTTTCTGAAATTTCTTGAAGAAGAACTGCTGCCTTTTATCGACAACAATTATAGAACAGTTCCTGGAGAAAGAGTTATAAATGGTTATTCGATTGGAGGTTTGTTTGGACTCTATACACTTTTCACAAAACCCGAAATTTTTAATCGATATATTATTGGTAGCCCAAGCCTGACGTGGGACAATTATTCCATTTATAATTACGAAGAGAATTCTTCTGATAAGATTGGTGAAAAGAAAATTGGACTTTTTATTTCAGTCGGAAGCGAAGAGCCCGATGAAAACTATTTTGAACCGATTGATGGGCTGGTCACGCAAATTCAGGAAAGAAATTATACGGGTGTAATGCTCGAAGCAAAAGTATTCGACGGTTCAACACATCTGATGGGTCCGCCCGAATCATTAACTCACGGGCTGCTGTCAGTATTTAGAAAAAATTAAAATATTCAAACACTCAAAGAAGCAAGAAACATTTTGATCGGAAGATTGAATGATTGAACGAGCAATTATCTGCTTGCTACCTGCTCAATACTTTTTACTCAATACTCAGCTCAGTGATTTTCTCCGTACATCTTTTCTCCGGCAGTAACTCTGAGTTTAATATAATTTTCCTTAGGCGGCAAAGGGCAAGTAGCGAATTTAGTGAGTACGCATGGAGGATTGTATGCTTTGTTGAAATCCACAATTATTTTACCGGTTGAGTCGGCTTTACTATCTGTGTATAAAAATCTTCCGCCGCCGTATGTTTCTTCTCCGCTTGTTCCATCAGCGAAAATAAGCCAGAGTCTGTCACCGGCATCTATAGTTTCTATTCTATATGTCTGGTTATCTTTTGTAAATACAACTGCACCCGGAGATAGCTCTTCATCAACTTGCCCGAGAACATTCGGCACTTGAATTTTTTTAGGCGGGTCGTATGATTCAAAATCTGCACTTATTCTCCAATCCTCATTTACGGGGAAGCGTTCAATTCCTGAAAACTTTTTAACAAATTCTGATTCAAGATCGCGGAAACGTATTCCATACAATTCATTTCTCACTATTAAATTCCACTTGGTTGGTCCATTCTGGAAAACTGTCATTTCTTTTTTAGTATCACCAACCATCACCATTTCTTTAACCGGATTATCATTGAATAAAACATCAACCCCATCATTAACTTTCATAGTAACGGTTGAATCTTGAAAAATAAAAACTCCCATATAATCAGGAACTTTGTCGGACTCAATCACAACATCATTATCCTTCGCTGATCCGAATTTATTTTCACCGGGCTTAAGCCACGTTCTCCCAACAAGATTTAACCAGCCATCATCAGCTTTGAGTCTTTCTAATCGTTTCTGATCCCATTGTTTAATTTCTTCGAGGTATTCAGGTGAGCCTTTAGTTTCAAGTGTTTCTGTTTTGCAGGAACAAAGTAATATTATTGAAGTGAATGCAGCAATTGAGAATAAAAATTTTTTCATTAGTGAATTTCCGGTTTTAATTTGATGAGCAAAGCTAATTGATTGATATAGAAAGTTCAATTCCAAATTCGCTAAAAAGACATTTTAATTTTCTTGCTTAGTCCTTCATTCTCAGTACTTCCGGAAACGGATTATTCCATTGCCAGCCGTATTTGCCTGTTTTGCGATATCGTTCTAATCTTCTGATTGATAGTTCTGCAAACACTGGATCAATTTCCATTGCATAACATTTTCTTCCGAGCATTTCTGAAGCTAAAAGTGTAACTCCACTGTGACTAAAAAAATCTGCAACAAGATCATTCTTCCGGCTGCTTGCTTCAATTATTCTTGAAATGCTTTTGAGAGGTTTCTGTGCATAAGCCCCGGGAACATTTTCTTCCATCCTGTAAAACACTTGTTGAATATCAACCCAAACATTTCCCGGACGGATAAATCCGGACTTACCTCTTTCAAAATTATCGGTCACTTTTCCGTTCACTTCTTTGTAATACCCTCCGAGGATTTTAGGTATTTCAGTGTACACAACTTTGAAGTGTGGATTTCCTTTTATATAAAAAAGCAGTTCTTGTCGAACTGACATCCAGTTTTTTTGTGTGCCGTATCCACGTTGGTTTCTCATAGTGATGAAGCTACGGGTTTTTAAATCCTCAAACTCTCTCATCATAATCATAAATTCAGGCAGCGGCTGGAAGCCATCATTCTGATCAGCACCAAGCCAGATGTAAAGCGAAGCATCTTCATCAAGAACAGAAAGAACATTTGAAACCCATTTCCGTGAAAATTCAATATACTTATCTATATCAATCTTTGAAAGATTCTGTGTATTGGCATTGCCCACTACAACATTGTAAGGCGGATCATTTATTACAAGCTGTGCGTTTTCTTTACTAAATAGTTTTTTTGTATCTGAAATACTGGTTGCATCAAGGACACCAACTTTATGCTTGCCTTTTGGATCTTTCCAGATTTCACCCTTCTTCAATCTGCAGAAGGGAAGAATTTTTTTTCGCAGCTCTTCATCGATATCAAGACGGGTCAATTTTTCGGAAGTTTTTCCTGATTCAGATTTTTTCTTTGACATTTATAGAACCATATTACTAAATAATTGATGTTAAAATTAATGAAAAAGATCAGCAACTTGAAGAGAACCTGAAACTAAATATTCACAAGGTATGCACTCAGGTGCTTGCGTGTATGTCATTAAAGAATTAATTTAATTTTACTATTGAAAGATTGTTCAGCAATTAATTTGTATGACATAAAAATGGATGCTAAATCAGATATCATAGGAAAGACTTATTTACTTTATGCTGGAAGACTTAACACAGATGAGTTTTATTCTGTGTTATCTGATTTAGTCGAATCTTTCCTTTCCTATGCAGATTCAGAGGCACAACTTTTATCGCTAATTAGAAAATATTCAAACAAAAAGCGGTATTTAAAAGCCGAAAGGAAAAAAACAACTACTGATTCTGTGATTACAAAACTTCTGATTGAATCGGAAGCAAGGCTCTCAAAATATTTTACTGATATAAATGAACATCTGAAAAATCTTACTCTTGCTGAAACATGTAACTCGACATTAACTACTACCCGCGAGCAGTATCTTCTCTATATACTGGAAATAGAACTTGTAAATCGTTTAAATAAAGAAAAATTCAATGCATCTGATTCAAAGTATGCATTTTTGCCACACTGTTTGCACGACCTTGATAAAGATTGTTTGTCCGCTTCCGACGGAACTGATTATGTTTGTAAGAGTTGTTCAAAAAATTGTTCCATCAACTCAGTAAGCAAGCTGTTGAAATTGAAAAATATCAAAGCATATATCTGGAGAGAAGCAGACCTGAAGAAAATTTTTAAGCTGGCAAAATCAAACGGGCAAAGCATTGAAGTTTTTGGTGTTGCCTGTATTCCCGAGCTGATAAATGGACTACGACTTTATGCAAAGTTTGATGTACCTGCGGTGGGCGTCCCATTGGATGCAAATCGCTGCATTAGATGGATGGGAGATTTCTATCCTAACTCTGTAAATGAAAAAAAGATTCTTTCATTATTGAATTGAGCATATGTATGATAAAATTAATAATCAGCACAAGTTTGTTTTATTAAAATTATGATCGGGTCCAAGCATTTACCGGATGCAATATTCTACATTGTGATAATGATTGAGTCTTATTACATTAAATGAGAGAAATTGTTTTTCATAAAATTCTTGGGGGATCAGAATGAAAAAGTCAATATTAGTTTTACTGCTAATTTCAATTGTCATCTTTAGTATTAACTCTTGCGAAGACGTACCTCCCACAATTTCAGATAGCACTCCTTCCGTAAAAATCGTCAGCCCGATTAATAACTCTGCAGTATCCGATACTACCAGAATTAAAATCGCTGTCAATAATATTGATGTAAAGCGAGTAGAGTTATATATAGATCATACCATTTCACAAAACACCGTCTTTGAGAAACCACCATACGAATATTTATGGGACTGCAGGTGGTACGAGGAAGGCTCACAACATATTCTTCAGGCTAAAGCTTATAACAAGTCTGGTAAGGTATCCGAATCGGATTACATCATTATTAATGTATATCGTTTTATGCCGAGTAATCTTAGTGCGGAATTGTTATCTGACTCCGTAATTGCTTTGAACTGGATTGACAATTGTAAATATGAAACAGGATTTGAGGTTGAACAAGCAGTTGATGATTCTAATTTTTTCAAAATTGCCCAGCTCGATTCGAACATCACGTCATATTTAGTGTATGGTGATTTTTCTATTAATACAAAATATTTATTTCGTGTAAGAGCCTTTCAAAACAAAATATTTAGCGGTTATTCCAATATTGCACAGGCGGTACTAAGGTTAATTGAACCTGATAATCTTAACGCAACTATCACATCTGATACTTCAGCAATTTTAAGCTGGAACGATAATAGTTCATTTGAAACCGGATACGTAATCTCAAAAAGAAGTGATTACGGAAATTACGTTCCGATACAATTTCTACCTGCAGATGTTACCAACACAATTATTAATAACATATTCTATATCAATCAGAATATTAATTTTTCAGTTCATGCAACAAGAGGTTATTTTGAATCACCCCGGGCTTTTTTTCCTACTTTGGTTCTTGATTTTCCAGCACCCTCCAATCTGACTTTTGAACATATATCTGGAACATCGGTAAAGTTAAAATGGAAAGATAATTCATCATTTGAAAAAGGATTTATCATTTACGAAATTGATAATAGTGGCTACACCAGTGAAATTACAAGAGTTGGCTCAAATATTACAGAGTACGTTGTCCAAAGCTTAGATACATCAGCGGTATATATTTTTCATGTAAAAGCTTTTACGTCAGCCAACATTACACCGCCGAGCAACGATATAAAAATATTTTTTTCTAAGACGCTCGAAATTGATAAACATTTCTCAGTGCCATATGGAATTTCAGAAACTGCCGTAAACAATGATTTCACTTTAGTTGCAATAGGTGGATACATTGGGAATAGTGTTTGTGTGAGAGTGTTTAATTTAGCAAGTGGAGCATTAATTAATACTTTTATCGGAGACAGTACAGACCAAATATTTGAGAAAATTGCCATCAGCCCGGATAATAAATATGTGGCTGCTATTGGAAATTATTATACTATAAAAATTTGGGATATTGTCTCCGGTCAGCTATGTAAAAGATTAGAATTGGGATATGGACCTAATTTTATACAATACACAACGGATGGAAATTATCTGATTGTGGAAAGATATGATCATTTGCGGTTTTACAAGACAGACGATTGGAGCTATACAGCCCGGATAATCTATTCTGGTAATGCAGTTTATATGTCAATTGATCCGAATCAAAGCCTGTTAGCTATTGGTTTCTGGGATGGTAATTTGAAAGTTTGGGAATTTGAATCAGGCGCCTTTAAATATGAGATACCTAATACATTTCGATCTACTTCTGTTCATTTTAATGCTGATGGAGATAAAATATTTTTTCACACCTTTGGTGATTTTAAAGTTTGGGATATTAATACTTCTTCTATAATCAAGACTATCACTAACTTTGGTTTTCCTCGCAAATTGCATATTACTTCTGATGGCAAACTTGCTGCTTACTCAGGGCAGGCATTCGCGCTTTCGCTTTGGGATATTAACAAAGAAATTAATATTGAAAATTTTTTAGGAAATACTGTAATAGTGGAAGTAAAATTCAGTCCTGATAATTATAAACTATTCACTCGTGAGTTTGTAAGTGGTTATTATCTATGGGATATTGTTAATCGTTGGGTTCAAGCTGACTACTGGTAAAAAATAATTCCTTAACTGATATAATTTCAATGCAACCAGGTTTAATTTAAGAATGCGAAAATCATTTTGAACGATGAAAAACAAGTTAGAATACTAGTATCTAGAATTGACCGCATAGGCGATGTGGTTCTTTCCACACCAATACCTCGGGAAATAAAAAAAGCCCGCCCCGATAGCTTCATAGCTGTACTGGTAAAAAAATATACAAGAGATATTTATTTCAATAATCCTCATGTAGATGAAATAATATCGTTTGATGGAAAAGATAACTCTTCACCAAAAACATTCTGGCAATTAGTCAAAGAAATAAGAGGTCACAAATTCACTCATGCATTTATGCTCTTGCCAGATGAAAGGTTAAACTGGATTTTATTCTTCAGCGGTATTCCAAACCGAATTGGAGTTGGACATAAACTCTATCAGTTCTTGAGCTTCTCGAAATATGTTGACAGAAAAAAATATATTCCACTCAGACACGAAGCTGATTATTGTTTGGATATGGTCAGAAAAATAGGAATTGAACCGAAGGGTCTTGAGCCCGAAATCTTTTTATCGGCAGATGAAAAAGAAAAGCGTGATGAAATTAAAAAGAAAATAGCACCAAAAGGAGAGTTTTTAATTGGAATAAATACAACCAGCGGTAAATCATCACCAAATCTTACTATTGATGAATATCAAAAGTTAATCATAATGTTATCTAACGAGAAAAACATTCGCGTTGTTGTTACTGATAACAATCCATCTGATGAAATTAAAAATATTGAAAGGGTTATTTATCCAAATATTGGATTGTCACTCAGAGAATCAACACTTAATTTCAGCACTTTGGATGTTCTGGTGTCAGCGAGTACAGGACCCATGCATATTTGCTCGGCTTTGAAGGTACCAACAGTTTCAATGTTTTGTCCTTTACCAGCATGCTCACCGAAGCTGTGGGGTCCACTCGGAAATAAATCTGAAATAATTTTGCCCGAAGAAAATTATTGCTCAACAGTTTGTCCCGGCGATCCGCACATTTGTGATTTCAGCGGGATTGGTGGAATTGATTCGGAAATAGTTTATCATAGAATAAAAACTTTTATGAATTTATAATTCAGGTTCTTCAAAATGGAAAACGAAAAAATTCCCCAAAACCTGCTCACACTTATTATCTCAATTGCTTTTATAAATCTTCTGATCTACCTGATTACCCAGGCTTTTTTTGCTTACGGGATGTTCCGTGATGAGTTTTATTATCTGGCTTGTGCAAACCGGCTCGACTTCGGATATGTCGATCATCCGCCTTTCTCAATCTGGATTCTTGCGATGTGGAAATCACTTTTCGGTGATTCGATGTTTGCAATAAGAATTGTCCCGGCGATTGTTACTTCAATAAATCTTTTCGTGATCGGATTATTTACTATTCGTCTTGGCGGAAATAAAACAGCAATTATCATTTCAACAATTGGATTTATGCTTACCCCAATCTTCATGGGAATGAATACGATATATTCGATGAACGTATTCGATTTTTTCTTCTGGATTTCTTCAGCATATATTTTCCTTAGAATTATTCAAACTAACGACCACAAACTCTGGCTGCTGCTTGGAGTTGTTATAGGTTTTGGGCTTCTGAACAAAACAAGTATGCTGTGGCTCAGTTCGGGAATTGCTCTGGGAATAATTTTTACTCCATTAAGAAAAGAGCTAAGGACAAAATATCCATATATCGCCGCTGCAATTGCTCTATTAATTTTTTCACCATATATAATCTGGAATATATCACACGATTTTGCCCACCTTGAATTTATGAGAAATGCTGCATCAAGAAAGTATGTCGGACTAACTCCTGTTTCATTTATAATTGACCAGATATTAATTCTGAATCCTTTGTCAATTCTAATCTGGCTTCCGGGATTGATATTTTATTTTCTTAAAAAAGAAAGTAAGCAATTCCGTGTTGTTGGTTTTATCTGGCTCACAACTTTTGCTATTCTATTCATCAACTGGCATAGTAAGGGAGAATACGTCGCAGCAGCTTACCAAATACTTTTTGCAGGAGGTGCAGTGATGATTGAGAAATGGAGTTTGAATAAGAGCTGGATTAAATATGCAACAGCTTTTCCTGTTATTTTATTTGGAATTTTGTTCGCACCTTTTGCACGTCCATTACTCTCAGTTGAAAACTTTCTTGATTACCAAAATTCAATTGGGTTAAAACCACCGAGCAGCGAAGGTCACGAAACAGTTCTGCCGCAGTTTTATTCTGATATGTTTGGATGGGAAGACCTTGCCAAAAATGTTTCAGATGTTTATCTGAAACTCTCCGAAGAAGAAAAAAAGCATACTCTTGTTTACTGCAGTAACTATGGCAAAGCGGGTTCGCTTGAGTACTATAGTAAAAAACATTTGCTGCCGAAAGTTGTTTGCCCGCATAATAACTATTGGTACCGGTGGCCTGATTTAAAGAACATAACAACTCTTATTATCATTGGCGGAGAGATAGAAGAACATCTAGAATCGTTGGAAGAAGTTTACGAAGCCGGATATCATCAAACTAAATATGCAATGCCTTATGAGAACAATCTACCAATATTTATCGGCAGAGGTTTTAAAAGAAGTTTAGATGAAATCAGGCAAAGCGATAAAATATTTATATGAGTAAGTGTCCTTCTCATCTTACGTCAATTCTACTTGCTCTGCTAGTTACTCTCCTCTGGTCAACATCATTCGTGATAATAAAAATCGGGCTGGCTGAAATTCCACCATTAACTTTTGCGGGACTGCGATACACAATTGCGTTTATTTGTCTTCTGCCGTTTGCCTTTACTAAAACTAATTCTTCAGTAATAAAGAACCTAAAAAAGAAAGACTGGCTGAAACTTATTCTGCTTGGTTTTCTTTTTTATGCATTCACACAAGGAACACAGTTTATCGGACTATCGCTTCTTCCTGCAGTAACGGTGAGCTTGTGGCTGAATTTTACTCCGCTCATTGTGGCGGTGATGGCTATTTTTTTAATTAATGAATATCCAACCATACTCCAGTGGATTGGTGTGGTTCTTTTTGTTCTAGGAATCCTCACATACTTTTTCCCAATCGATTTTAGTGAAAGTCAGATAACAGGATTGATTGTAATGACAGTTGGTGTTCTTGCAAATTCTGCTTCCGCTGTGCTTGGAAGAAACATTAACCGGGAAGCAAGAATAAATCCAATTGTAGTTACAATTATCAGTATGGGAATTGGTTCGATAATTCTGCTCGTTGCCGGAATTCTTGCTCAGGGGTTACCATCCATCAGCACTCAAAATATTTTATACCTTCTATGGCTGGCGATTATCAATACAGCTCTTGCATTTACAATCTGGAATTTTACATTGAGGACACTTTCAGCAATGGAGTCAAGTATAATCAACGGGACAATGCTAATTCAAATTGCAATACTTGCCTGGATATTTCTAGGTGAATCTATTTCTTTGCAGGAAGCACTAGGAATGCTGATTGCTGCTGCCGGTGCATTGCTTGTTCAATTAAGAATAAGAAAATAAAAAACCCTCATCGTTTTGTGATGAGGGTGTGTAAGATAAAAAGAATAAAGATTATTTAAATCGTACGTCAAGCACCGTTTCATTGTAATACCATTGAACATCCACCCAGGCAGGTTCGCCAGGAACTCCACCGCCCCAGTTTACAATTTTAAGTTTGGAATAATGTCCATCATGATCGTATAGGAAGACATAATTATCTTCTCTATCGCCAATACCGGTTGTCCATGCTACCGTTCTTTCAGGCGAATCAACTCCATCAAAAAGATTAGTTCCGGTGCCAACCAGAAAATCTGTTTCCCTGATAAGGCCCGTATAAAGATCAGCACTTTGTACTAGATATCCGTTGCTGGAGTAGTAAATATCTACGAGTCCGCTATTTGCTGAAGATACTCCGTATGCCATTCCGCTTGATAAATCCAAACCGCTTGGTTCATTGGCGCTCGTTCCAGCAGTTTCATAGATTCTAACAGGGTTATACAGTATTGTAGCAATATCTGAAGTCAGCACAATTGGCCCAACAATGCTTGTCTGATTTGCAGTTATACTTATACTGAAAGTAGTATCCTTATATTCCTGAAGTCTTAAAGTTACATTACGAACACCTTCATCAATATCTAAAACTGTATCTGGCGTTGTTTGAGAAGTATTAACACCATCTATCCAGATTTGTGCACCAGCGGGATTAGATGTTATATAAAGATTTCCTTCTGTCGTTGTTGGTGAAATCGGATCATCATCCGAGCACGAACTTATTATTAAAGCGACAATCGGAATGAGTAACAGAAAAAATAATTTTTTCATTTTTTGCTCCTTATTTTTTGTTCAGATTGAATGAGAATTTTGAACCATCTAATTTCATTGTGAAGGTCCCTGAGTAGTTAGTGAGTTCTTTAGATAATTTACCACTGTAACTTCCCTGATACCGGCTGTGAAGCTGGTCAGTCATATTCATCTTAAGAGAAGCCGGGCTAAAAGTACCTTTTACTTCCTGATTGATTACTTCTCTGTAACTGATAGTAATCTTTCCGGAAAAACTGCTATCAGTTTGCTCGGTTATTGTGAGAGTAGTTGCCCTTGCATCAAATTTGCCTGACCAGGTTCCTCTAATGTCAGGGATCTGTATCTTGCTTTCTCCTGCTGGTTCACTTTCAGGAGCAGAAACAGATGCTGAAGTGTCAGGTAAGATGTTCTCACTTTTCACATCTTCCTGTATTTGTTTACCATCTTCGGCTTTCTTCTCGCAGCCTACAAAGTAAAGCGAAACCGAGAGTAGTATTACAGGGAGAAACTGCTTTACGAGTGAGTGTTTTATCATATTTAACCTCCTTTATCCTTTATTGAAAATCGCATTTATTCTATTAAACCAAACTAATGTAAGGATATTATACTATTCTGAAAAAGTAAAAAAAAGTATATATCTTGATTTAAAAAACTAGTTAAAGCTAAATGAATCCATAAAATTTTAAATGTAGACTCGGTCAATTATTTCTATAGCCATCCTAAATTGCTTTTTAATTAGATGTTAGATAGTTTCGCACTGCATTTGAGTGAACAATATTCTCATCATCCACTTGTAAGATTCACTCATAATTACATATCTCTGCCGCACAACTAACGGCCAGGCAAAAAATATTTCACAACAATTTATTAAGGAGGCGCAATGCGCAAAGGCTATTTTATTGCGGCGGCAGCTGCAATATTTTTTCTTGTTTTTTTTAATCAACTGGGTTGTTCAGAAGAAGTAAAATCTAAACCCATAACCCATGAGGAAATGATTGCCTTGGGGAAATATATTGTTCACACCAGCGGGTGCGATGACTGTCATACTCCTAAAATCTTTACAGAGAACGGCCCAGTATTCGATACTACAAAGAGGTTTTCTGGATATCCGGCAGACGAAGTCCTTCCGGCAATTGATATGAATATGATTGGACCTGACAAATGGTCTGCAACTGAAAAACATTTAGGTGCGTGGGTTGGTCCATGGGGAATTTCGTTTGCATCAAACCTTACGCCCGACAACGCCACGGGATTGGGGGCGGTTACTGAAGAAATGTTTATTAAAACTTTAAGAGAAGGGAAACTTAAAGGTGTTGGTCGACCACTACTTCCTCCCATGCCTTGGCATGTATACGGTCAGAAAACGGATCAGGATTTGAAAGCAATTTATGCTTACCTGCAATCAATAAAGCCAATCAACAACATGGTTCCTCAACCGGTTTCGCCGGATAAAGTTGGTGAGCGGTTAGTAAAAAAATAATTATTTGTATTAAATAGGAGGCTAAACAAAGCACTCTTTTCTTTATTGAAGGGAGTGCCTTTTTGTTATTTATTCCTTGGTCAGATCAGATTTTTGCTGCAATTTTTCTGAAATGATAACCGTAAACAGCCATCGTCATTGCAAGCGGAAATTTATTTGGATGCCTGAATAGGCTAAACGCAAATAGTTTCCAGAAATACTTCTTTCCTTTCTCAAGAGTACCAAGAAGCCAAACCAGCATCATAAATGCTCTGACTTCTTTTAGCTTTATTTTATTCTTATTCCAGACAGGTAGTTTGTAATTATTCAAAAAGTGCTTTACACGCAGGTAATATTCTCTTTGAGCATAGATGGTTTTTATAATTCTGGAATAGCCGCCTATCAGTTCCTGGTAATTCATCTTCGGAATAAAATTCATATAGCCATCCATATTGTTCCCGCTGAAAACATCGAGTAACCTGTTTTCAGATTGCATCTTCTTAAAAAGTTTTGTTCCACTTGGTGCATTTAGCAAACCAACCATTGCAGAAACTATTCCACTATCTTGAATAAAATCAATTTGATTCTGGAAGATCGCCGAAGAGTCGGTATCAAAACCAACAATAAATCCACCGGAAACTATGAATCCCTTTTGCTGAAGTTTTTTCACAGATGATACAAGATTCCGCTTTAAATTCTGAGACTTACCGCATTCTAAAAGGCCATCCGCACTTGGTGTTTCAATACCAACAAAAACACTGTTGAAGCCGGCACTGATCATTTTATCCATTAGCTCATTATCATCAGCAAGGTTTACTGAAACCTCTGTGATAAAACTAAAAGGATACTTTTTCTGTTTCGACCATTCAATCAGATGAGGAAGTGTTTCTTCTTTTAATTTTCTTTTATTCCCGATAAAGTTATCATCAACAATCGAAATCGGTCCCCGATAACCCAACCCATAAATAGTTTCAAGCTCGTTGATGAATTGCAAACTCGTTTTAGTTCTTGGTGTTCTTCCATTCAGCATTGTTATGCTGCAGAAGTCGCAATCGTACGGACATCCTCTTGAATACTGTAATGATAGGGAAGCATATCTTTTTATATCAAGCAATTCCCACAATGGCGCAGGTGATCTGGTTATATCGGGAAATTCTTCAGAGGAATAAACATGTTTTGGATTACCATTTTTCAAATCTTCAAGAAATTGTGGAAGTGTGTTTTCTGCCTCATTTAAAACGAAATGATCAACTCCGGGAAAATCTTTATGCTGGGTTGTTGCAAGCGGACCACCTACAACAATTTTGGTGCTGAGAGTGTTGCAGCGTCTTATAACTTCCCTAAAAGATTTGATCTGGATATTCATTCCGCTGAGAAAAACATAATCAGCCCAGAGAATATGCTTGTTCTCTAAGTTAGAAATATTCATATCAATTAACTTCTTTTCCCATTCTTTAGGTAGCAAAGCAGCAACGGTGATCAATCCAAGCGGCGGTTCAGCAACTTTCTTGGCAACAAACTTCAATGCATCTTTAAAGCTCCAGAAGGAGGCAGGTGTCTCAGGATAAACTAATAAAATTTTCATTCGGCACTCAGCATAATTATAATTTTAATACCTTTAATTATGCGAATTTTTACTAACAGTTTTTGTAAAAGATTTGTAAATAGAATGAATCCCGGTTTGACCTTCTGTTTGGAATAAGGGATATTTGTTTCAGATATAATTATTTAAAGATTGAAATACAGACAAATTGAGAAATAAATCTTTCAATCATACAATCTTTCTAATTTTTTAAAAGAGAAATACAATGAGAGGCAAGCACTCTCTGTTTTACCATATTCTGATTTTTGTTATAGCACAACTTGTGTGGTTATTGCTGCTTGGAATATGGATATACTGGTATGTATCGAACTACATCGTTTTCGAAAAGGTCGGCGAGGAAGTTTCACCTCAGCTAGTATACGATGTCCAGAATGCACTTCCTTTTATACTTGGCTTAATCTTACTAATCGGACTATCATTTACAACATCCTTAATCTTTAGACATTTGAATGTTCAGCTTCGTATAACCGAACTTTACGATAACTTCATTGGAAATGTCACGCACGAACTAAAATCACCTCTCTCCTCCATTCAGTTATATCTTGAAACTTTAAAGCAAAGAGATGTGCCTCAGGAAAAAAGAAAAGAATTTATTGATATGATGATGAAAGATGCTGACCGTTTGCAGAGTCTTATAAACTCGATTCTGGAAATATCGGCACAGGAAAAGAAAAAATTATTGCAGGATTATAGAGTTCATAAGGCAGAGGTTGTCGTGAGAGAATTGATTGAAGAATCCTGCGAAAAATTTCGTGTTGAAAAAGAAAATTACCGGATAATCAGTGATGCTGCTTGCGAAATAGTAGCCAGTAAAGATGCATTGAAAGTCGTATTTGATAACCTTGTGGACAACGCAGTTAAATACTCAACAAAACAAGCAAAAATTGTTGTTTCATTAATATGTAATTCAAAAAAAGTCACAATTATTTTTTCTGATCTCGGTATAGGGGTCGCCGCAAAAGAACAGAAAAAAATATTCAATAAGTTTTACAGAATTTATAACAAAGAAATACCAAATGTTAAAGGGACAGGGCTCGGACTTTACAGAGTGAAGGAAATAATTAAAGCTCATGACGGAAAAATAACTGTCTTGAGTGAAGGTGAGGGTAAAGGAACCACATTCAAACTTGAGCTGCCTGCATATAGTGCAATGAGCAAGCGGCAGTTAAAAAAATTTTTACAAACGGAAAATTTAAGGGGGGTATAATAAAAGATGGCAGAAGATTATAAGGGGAGCAGAATTTTACTTGTTGAAGATGAAGAAACTCTTGCAGTCGGATTGGAATATAATCTAACCGAGGAAGGTTACTTGGTTGAATGGGCTAAGAACGGCAGAGAGGCTATTGATTTTTTCAAATCTGGAAGATTTGATCTAATAATACTTGATATAATGCTTCCGTACGTTAATGGTTTTGAAATTGCCGAGATGGTTCGAAAATCCGATCCGCAGATACCTATTCTGATGTTAACTGCAAAAACTGAATCCAGCGATAAAGTTAAAGGACTTGAAAAGGGTGCTGATGATTATTTGACTAAGCCGTTTCATTTACAGGAGCTTCTGCTGCGTGTAAACGGAATGTTAAAACGGAAAAGCTGGTATAAAAGCTCTTCTGAAAAACAGCCAGTTTTTAAGTTTGGTGATAACGAAATTAATTTTGAAACGCTTAACTGCCGGCACGGCGAAGAAGAAATACGGCTCACTCCTCAGGAAGCAATGCTATTGAAGTATCTTGTGGAGCGTAATGGGAAGATTGTTTCAAGGAAAGAACTGCTGGAAAATGTCTGGCATCTCAATCCTGATATTGAAACGCGCACTGTGGATATTTTTATTGTTCGACTGCGGAAATATTTTGAATCAGACCCTTCGAATCCGGTTTACTTCAAAAGTATTCGTGGCGCAGGGTATATGTTCGAGGAAAAACAGTAGTCGTTTGAAAATGTTTTAAGAAAATTATCTTCTTCTTCCACCAAAGTTTTTACCACCACCAGCACTGTTCCTGTCACGATCCTGTTTAGCCTCATTAACTGACATTTTTTTACCTTTAAGCTCAAAATCATTCAGAGTTTTTAATGCTTTCTTTGCTTCAACCTTTCGAACCATTTCTACAAATCCAAATCCTCTTGACATTTGGTTCGATATATCACGGACGATCCGAACATTGCTTACACTTCCGTGTTCAGAAAAGAGCGCAGTAAGTTCCTGCTCATTTACTTCATGCGATAAATTTCCTACAAATATTTTCATTGGTCACTCCTGCTCATTATTATTCAAGTACGATTAAAACAGAATCACGTATAAAATTAAACATGTTCTCCGGAACCTGTTATTCAAATCAAGTATTAATGGATAAAGAATTATAACAGATAATCATATAAACTTAAAAAAGAAGCTGAACCAGGTTCAGCTTGTTAACGAAAAGCTAATAATTATCTTCTTCTTCCGCCGCCGCCTCTTTCCTTCTGAGGTCTGGCTTCGTTAACGATAATTTTTTTACCTTTAAGTTCAAATGTGTTTAGTGCTGATAATGCTTTCTGTGCTTCAGCTTTTCCGGGCATTTCAACAAATCCGAATCCCTTTGATGTCTGGCTGAACATATCGCGTATTATTTTAACGCTTTCTACTCTTCCGTGCTGTGAAAAAAGATCTTTTAATTCTTCATCTTTAACATCGGATGCAAGATTTCCTACATAGATATTCATTTCATTCTCCTTCTAAATTGAATTTTAATAAATTAATATCCGGCTCAGATAATGAATAAAACCTGTCCGGCAATTATGCCTCTGTAAATAAATTAAGGATTAAAAGAGCGGAACTGTGAGAAGTATTTCTCTTATCTTAGTTTTATTTCGCAGAACGATTGCAAAATAGACTTATTACCATTCACTTACAAGACTAATTGATAATCAGGCTGTCATTAAGGACTTATTATTCTTTTAATACACTTATTAACTGCTATTTTGAGAATCTTAATTTCGGTATATTGCACAGAGAAGAAATTAACAGCGCACGCTTGTCTTACCGTTGAATATTTCCTCAACAATCCATTTTTAAAATAATTTAATAAGATATTTCATATTGAAATTAACACGACAATTAACCAACCGCGAGAATAAATCTTTAGATTTGTATTTTCAAGAAATCGGCAAGTATGTTCTTTTAAAGCCTGAAGAAGAAATTGATCTGGCAATAAAAATTAAAAAAGGTGATATGGCTGCCCAGGATAAATTAGTAAGAGCCAATTTAAGATTTGTTGTCTCTGTTGCTAAGATGTATCAAAACCAGGGACTTTCACTAGGTGATTTAATAAATGAAGGGAACATTGGTTTAGTAAAGGCTGCACAGCGGTTCGATGAAACAAGAGGATTTAAATTTATTTCCTATGCTGTCTGGTGGGTAAGGCAGGGAATAATGTCAGCAATTGCAGACCAGTCAAGAGTTGTTCGTCTTCCGCTTAACCGTGTTGGAAACTTAACGAAACTTGGAAAGGTTTACAGAGAATTGGAACAGGAATTTGAAAGGAAGCCAACTACTGAAGAACTTGCAAAAATACTTGAAATCAGTTCTGACGAAGTTGCATATATACTTCAAATCTCCAGCCGGCAGGTATCTGTAGATGCACCGTTCAACAATGGTGATGAGAATAAAAGCACACTAATGGATGTACTGCACAATGATGAACAGCCTATGCCCGACACAGAATTGATGCACGATTCTCTCAAAAATGAAGTTGCTGATATCCTTTCCACGCTGGATGAAAGAGAAGCAGAAGTTATCAGGCTTTCCTTTGGAATTGGCAGTAACCAAAAAGCCACATTGGAAGAAATTGGCGAAAGATTTAATCTTACAAGGGAACGTATAAGACAAATCAAAGAAAATGCTCTGAGAAAGCTGCGAAGTTCAAAAAGAAGCAATAAGCTTAAAGATTATTTAGGTCAGTAGAATTCTTCATTATTCCATCTTAACCAGCCCGCCTACATTTTAACTTTTTATATTTCCGCCTCATTTGGTGGTGATACTTATTCAGCACCTGCATATATTGCACCTGTTAATAAAGGAATTGATTAATAAGAAGGTGTTAAAGTGAAAAAAAAGACTTACTCAAAAGAAATTTACCTTCCAGAGCTTAAGGAATTTGCAGCGACTTACCCGCAATTCGCAGGACTGGCAAGCGCAGAAGGAAAATTTCTATTCGATATTGTTATGAAGCCCGAAACTTTTATCCAGGCAATGATTTTAACTGAATACGGAATGCCGGCAGTTACAAGCGTAGCGGAGCTTTGCTACAATGAAGCGAGGAAGAAAAAGGGTTTTCAGTTTACAGGCAGAGTTAAGCAGTTCATCGGGGCGATGATTGCTTCTTTAATGGCGGCTAATGGTTATAACAAAACCGGAAGAAAGAAATCTATAATTCATCGTGCATACACACGCGGTGAATTTTATGTTAAGAAGTGATGTAACCAAAATTATGTATCGGGCAACTTAGTCGCCACCAAATTTTAAGCATTTCAATCTGTAATAAAAGAATTTTTCAAAAATAAAATCAAATTATTTTTATATTTAATAGGGTAATTGAAGAAAATTTGTCCCGTATATGTCCCTGTCTATTTTAACAGAGCAAATAGTCTTAGCACATTGAAGTAAGGCTTTTTAAAATGAAAAGAATCAAAATACTGCTTATAGAAGATAATCGGCTTCTGCGTGAAGGTATTTCTGCATTGCTGAAAAAGCAGCTGGATATGACTGTCGTTTCTACTGTTGGCAATGGCGAAAACATTTCTATGCTTGTCAAAAAACTAAAACCCAATATAGTGCTTCTCGATCTTGGTTTACGCAGCCAAAACAGTTTGAAAATCGTCAAATTGATTAAGCAAAGTTTTCAGGAAACTAAAATAATTGTGATGGATCTTATTCCATTGCAGGCAGATGTTTTTGAGTTTGTCCAGGCTGGGGTTTCTGGATTCATGTTAAAAGATATAAATGTTACAGAATTTTTAAAGACGATTCGTTCAGTTAATAAAGGGGCTCAGGTTTTACCACCGAATTTAACCGGATCACTTTTTTCTCAGATCGTTGAGAATGCCATACATGGATCAAAACCATCCTTAATTAATGAAGCAGTTCGCATGACAAAACGTGAAAGGCAGGTAATTGAATTAATTGCTGACGGTTCTACTAATAAAGAAATAGCACAAAATCTTCATCTATCAACTCACACTGTAAAAAGTCACGTTCATAATATTCTTGAAAAATTATCTCTGAATACTCGTGTCCAGATTGCAAAGCATGCCCATTTATCTGAATCATATAAGATTGCAATCGATACGACTTCATTAATAGGTGAATAATTACCATTCTTAAGATCATCAAAGAGATGTAGTCCTTTTTTCATCCTTTTGACCGATTGATTTTAGCTCCTAATTAATTGCATTTTACTTCTGTAAAAAATCGAATGATTTAATTACGTTACAAATCATGATGCTTTACTATAAACGTATCTATTTATTAAGATAAGACTATGAAAAAGATCAGATTATTAATAATTGAAGATAACCGTCTTCTTCGGGATGGAATCCTTGGGATTCTTAAACCTCATAAGGATATAATTATAATTGCCGCATCCGGAGACGGTAAGAATACTCTTGTAAAAATAAAGCAGTTAAAACCTAATGTTGTACTTCTGGATTTGGGATTGCGAAGTCAAAACAGTTTACATGTAGTAGAAATAGTTAAAAAAGATTTTCCCCAGGCAAAAATAATAGTTATGGATCTTGCACCAGTGCAAGCTGATATCTTACAATACGTAAAAGCAGGTGCTAACGGATTCATCCTGAAAGACGCATCGCTTAATGACCTTTTAATTACGATACGAACAGTCTCTGAAGGTGCAACAGTACTTCCACCGCTGCTAGTTGATTCTCTTTTTTCCCAGATCGTTGATCACGCAGTAAGAGAAGGTAAATCTAAACTTAAACAAGCCGTTCGTATGACAAAAAGAGAACAGGAAGTTATTTTGCATTTGGGCGAAGGGATGAGCAATAAAGAGATCAGTCAAAAAATGCACATATCAACTTATACGATAAAAAGCCATATCCATAATATTATGGAGAAACTAGCATTGCACACACGCCTTGAAATTGCAAATTACTCTTACACAGGAGAAACTCTTAAAACAATTGCAAAAAGTATTTCAACAATTAATAATTAATCAAAAAAAATTTAAAATCAGGTAATAAAATGGAAATTGACTGGTGTAAATGCATGCTTCAATCAAGATGCCGATTAAATTTAATTAATTTAAATACTGAGTATTTCGATAACCTAACCGGTGTTTATGTAATATGGAGCGGGAATGATACTAGCAATGTTGTAAGTGTTGGGCAGGGGAATCTGCGGGATGAATTAGTTGAAAGAAAAATTGATAAAAAAGTATTGGAATACGGACCTGATTTATTTGTAACCTGGGCGGCAGTACCTAGAATATCACTCCAAGGGGTTGAAGCTTTCTTGTATAGCGAATTAAACCCTGTTGTTCATCAAAACATAACTTGTAAAAATTTCATTAATGTCAATTTACCCTATAACTAAAGTAATTGAAAGTAATATTTTACTCTTCTGTCATAAGTCTCTTATACTCTCTTATATCAATCTAAAGGATTAATCCTTTTTCCATTCCTTAGATTCATTTTTTACAGCGAATATTTGAATATCTTTTTACTGCGGTGAATAAGTATGAATAGAATTCTATCCACTAAATTCATTTTATAAAAATATGAGTTATACACAATGATAAAGTTATTGCAAAAAAGAACCAGGTGTCTTTTAATACATCCAAAGTTTTCACCATACAGCTTTTGGAACTTTGTTGAAGTGAGTAAAATAGTTGGTGCAAAATATCAGGCAGCACCGCTTGGTTTAATGACCGTAGCTGCACTCCTGCCAAAAGATTGGGACATAAAATTAATTGATACAAATGTTGAACCTCTTCTAGATGAACATTTTGCATGGGCCGATTTAGTATTTACTGGCGGAATGCTGCCTCAGCAAATTGCAATACTTGATATAATTAATTTATCTCACCAAAAGAATAAACCTGTCGTCGTTGGCGGACCGGATCCAACATCCCAGCCGCATCTTTATCAATCTGCTGATTACCTGGTGCTTGGAGAGGGTGAGAATACTATTCCAATGTTCTTAAAAGATCTGGCGAATGGAAGTAAGGGTGGTGAGTACACATCTTCTGAGTACGCTGATATGACTAACGCTGTTGTGCCAAGATTTGATCTGATAAAGTTTGAGAACTACATACACTTAAATATACAATTCACACGAGGCTGTCCGTTTAATTGTGAATTTTGTGATATAATTGAATTGTATGGCAGAAAACCTCGCTCAAAAACTCCCGAACAAATGGTCAAGGAACTTGAGGCTTTATATGATCTGAATTACAGAGGACATATTGATATAGTTGATGATAATTTTATAGGGAACAAGAAGCAGGTAAAAGAAACCTTGCGTGCAATAAAAGTTTGGTCCAAAAAAAATAAATATCCTTTCTACTTTGGTACCGAGGCTTCTATTAATCTGGCTGATGATGATGAGCTGCTGGAATTAATGAGAGATGTTGACTTTCGTCTTGTATTTACCGGCCTCGAAACTCCCGAGGATGAAGTATTAGAAAAAGCAAACAAGAAAACAAATATGAACAGATCAATTGTTGAAGCAACAAAGAAAATCAGTTCATATGGAATGGTAGTCAACGCTGGATTCATTATAGGCTTTGATAATGAGAATGGTCAAACAGCAAAAAGAATGAATGACTTTATACAGGACACAGGAATATGCGTTGCTATGCTTGGATTGATGTATGCTTTGCCCAATACAAAGTTAACCAAACGATTGGCGCTGGAAGGAAGATTGTTTGAAGAGTCTTCAATTTTTACTGATACGACAACTCAAATTGACCAGGCTTCAAGCGGGTTGAATTTTATAACACTAAGACCAAGAATAAATATTCTAAAGGATTTCGTTGATGTCATTAGTTACATATATACTCCTGAAAATTATTATAAGAGAGTTATCGACACATGTCTAAATCTGAAAGTGACGAATAAGCATAAATATAATTTTAAAAAGATTCTGAAGAACCTGAGATCTTTTTCAAGGATCCTTAGAAAAGTTGGATTTAATAGAGCAACCGGTAAGCAATTTTGGAAAATGTTTTTTACCGTTCTTCTCAAAAACCCAAAAGCAATTGAGTGGGGTGTAAGTCTTTCTGCAATGTTTATACACTTTTACAAACACTCAAACTTTGTAATCGACCTTACTAACCAGCAGATTAAATACATCGATGAATATGGAGAAGACAACTATAATCAGAAAAGAATAAATATAGCTGAAACAAAAGTTGCGAATTATGCAGAGTGAAGATTCAAATATTTTAAATGGTATTAACACAATGGAAAAAATGAACATACTATTAGTTTATCCGATGTATCCGGATACTTTCTGGAGTTTTAAACACGCTTTAAAGTTCGTCTCAAAAAAAGCAAGTTTTCCGCCTTTGGGTTTAATCACAGTTGCTTCAATGCTTCCGGACGATTGGAATAAAAAATTAATTGATATGAATGCAGACGAGTTAAAGAATGAGGATATTCTCAAAGCAGATTTTGTTTTCATAAGCGCAATGTCTGTTCAAAGCAAGTCTGCTGATGAAGTGATACAACGATGCAAAAGGCTAAACACAAAAATTGTAGCCGGTGGACCACTGTTCACAAGCAGCGCTGAATATTATGAAGATGTCGATCACCTGGTTCTCAATGAGGCTGAAATTACTCTTCCTCAATTTTTAAGCGATCTTGAAAGAGGAGTTCCAAAACATAAATATACTTCAGATGAGTGGGCGGATATTACAACCACTCCTTTGCCACGATGGGATCTTATTCCGATAAAAAATTACACTTCGATGAATCTTCAATACTCACGCGGTTGTCCTTTCGATTGTGACTTTTGTGATATCACAGTTCTTTATGGAAGAAAACCGCGCACCAAAACCAAAGAACAGGTAATAGATGAGTTAGACATTCTCTACTTTACCGGTTGGAGAGGTCCTGTTTTTTTTGTTGATGATAATTTCATTGGTAATAAAGTAAAACTGAAGAGAGAAATTCTTCCTGCAATAATCGATTGGATGAAAGAAAGAAAAAATCCTTTCTACCTGAATACTGAAGTATCAATTAACCTTGCTGATGACGAAGAACTCATGCAATTGATGGCAAAAGCAGGATTTGAAGCTGTGTTTGTAGGAATCGAAACTCCGAATGATGAAAGTCTGATTGAGTGCAATAAACCCCAGAACAGGAACCGCGATTTAATATCAAGCATAAAGAAAATACAGCAATTCGGGCTGGAAGTTCAGGGAGGATTTATCGTTGGGTTTGATAATGATCCGCCATCAATTTTTGAAAAACTTACAAACTTTATACAGGAAAGCGGAATAGTAACAGCAATGGTTGGTTTGTTAAATGCACCGAAAGGTACAAAGCTTCAGAAAAGGTTAGAGAACGAAGGTCGGATGCTCAAAGATTTTACAGGCAACAACACTGACTTCTCAATTAACTTCATTCCAAAGATGGATTCAAAAGAACTGCTTGATGGATATCAGAAAATCCTGAATAAAATTTACTCACCAAAATATTTTTATGAACGTGTTATGCGATTTATGAAAGAATTTGAACCAAAGAAGAAAAAAGTATTTCATCTCAATCCCAATTATATACTTGCGCTTTTCAGATCAATTTTTAAGCTGGGCGTTATCGGTGAGGAAAGAATATATTATTGGAAATTATTCTTCTGGTCACTTTTCCGGAAACCGCAGTTATTTTCTCTGGCAATCCTGTTTAGCATTTATGGTTTCCATTTTAAAAAAATATCGGAGGGCTAAATTAAAATTATCATATAGTTCTGAACTATAATTAGTATTGTTTTTTTTATTATGATGCAATTTACATAAAACAAAACCCTGTGAATAAAAACAATAAATCATGTTATCATAAAGGATTTTATGATGAGAAAAGGAATAAAGATGTATAAAGGTAAAATGTTATGAAAAAAAAATTAAAATTTCAGCGAAAGACTCTTCCCAAGTCTCCTACAAACATTCATGGATTTGATGAAATCACGGGAGGTGGATTACCAAAAGGCAGACCAACACTAGTGTGCGGAGGGGCAGGCTGTGGTAAAACTCTTTTTGCAATGGAGTTTCTTGTGAATGGTGCAACTATCTATAATGAACCGGGAGTATTTATTTCTTTCGAGGAAACAGAAAAAGAACTTACTGCAAATGTTGCCTCTCTGGGATTTGATTTGGCCGGGCTTATCAAACGCAAAAAGATTTGGCTTGAGCACGTCCATGTTGAGCGGGGCGAAATTGAAGCAAAAGGTGAGTACGATCTCAAAGGATTATTTGTCCGCATCCATCATGCAATTGAAAGCATCGGAGCTAAGCGTGTTGTATTGGATACGATAGAATCACTCTTCACTGCACTGCCAAATCCCACAGTGGTACGAACAGAACTGAGGCGGTTATTCGGCTGGCTGAAAAAGAAAAGGGTTACTACAATTGTTACAGGTGAGAAAGGTGATGCTACGTTAACTCGTCAGGGTCTGGAAGAGTACGTATCCGATTGTGTAATTCTGCTCGATCATCGTGTGAGTGATCAATCATCAATTAGAAGATTACGGGTTGTTAAATATCGCGGTTCAACACATGGTACAAATGAATATCCATTCTTAATAGATGAAGATGGCTTTTCTGTCCTGCCTGTAACTTCGCTCGGATTGAAACACATTTCTTCTAAAGAAAGAATCTCAACAGGTATTCCACGTCTTGATACAATGCTTTCTGGTGAAGGCTACTTTCGCGGCAGCACCGTTCTAGTTTCGGGAACTGCAGGCACCGGTAAGACGAGTCTTGCTGCTCAATTTGTTGAAGCAGCATGCAAGCGAGGAGAGCGAGTTCTGTATTTTGCTTTCGAAGAATCTCCAAGTCAGTTTATGCGCAATATGTCTTCTATTGGAATTCATTTAGAGCCCTGGGTAAAAAAAGGATTGCTTCACTTCCACGCAACACGTCCTACATTGCACGGCCTGGAACATCATTTATCTACAACTATCAAATTGATTGATCAGGTGAACCCGCAAATTGTAATTCTAGATCCTATTGATGCATTTATTATGGGAAGCAATCAAACCGAAGTTAAAATAATGCTGCTGCGGATTGTAGATTATTTAAAGATGAGAAATATCACGGCTTTATTTGCAAGTCTCACCAATGGAGCTGAAAATCAGGAACTTACAGATATGGCAATATCATCATTGATAGATACGTGGCTGCTGTTACGTGATATTGAAATTGGTGGTGAGCGTAACAGAGGTTTATACATTCTCAAATCGCGAGGTATGTCACATTCAAATCAGATTCGTGAATTTTTACTAACAAATCACGGAATAGAATTGCTTGATGTGTATATCGGTCCTGAAGGTGTTTTAACCGGCTCGGCCCGGTTATCTCAAGAAGCTAAAAATGATTCAGAACAATTACTGAAACAACAAGAAATCGAACGGAAACAATCCTCGATAGAACTTAAACGTGCTGCGCTAGATGCTCAGATTATTGT
>JACZKK010000157.1 GCA_014860115.1 Ignavibacteriaceae bacterium | reverse complement strand
TTGCAGGCACAATGGTCTAATAATCCAAATAACAATTTAATTGTTGGTTATGGCTTAGACCCCCACATTTGCAGCGATAGTGCCGGCGGTTGTTACATTACCTACGATTATGAAAATATCTATTACCCGCGAAAGCTTGCTCTTGAAAGATTGGATAAATACGGTTACAAACCGTGGGGAACATTGAAACAAATCCTTGGCGAATCTCCACAGCAATATCGAGCAAAAATAATAGAAGATGGAGAAGGAGGAGTAATAATAAGTTACATTGACCGTTACGAAAACCTGCCAAACTGGACACAGAGAGTAAGAGTACAGAGAGTTGATAGTAGCGGTAATTTTTTATGGGGACAGACAGGGGTTAGAGTTACACTTGAGAATATAAACCAGGGTGATCATCATTCAGTTACAGATGGAAACGGTGGATGTGTGATTGCATGGCAGGATGTAAATTACACATATTTTATAAACAGGATAGACCGGAATGGAAACAGACTCTGGGGAGATAACGGAATAACACTAAACACCGGGGGATCGAATTCACAGCCAATAGTAATACAAGCTGCAGATGGAAATTATTATTTACAGGCTGGAACAATTATATACAGGATAAATCAAAATGGAGAAATATTAAACCAATTTAGCAGCACGATACTTGGCCAACCTGTACCGGATTCGGAGGGAGGAGTAGTAGTAAGCGGCTTTATAGGCAATATATATAACAGAAAACTAGTAGCCCAAAGGAAAGACTCACTTGGCAACAACCTTTGGGAAGAACCTTATGTGGGAATTGCTGATAGTTTGGATATTGGCACAAGTTTAAATATTCTTTCAAAAAATAATTATTACCACTATGGTTGGCTGGGGAGAAAAAACGGCACAGCTGAGATTTTACAAATACAAAGTCTAAGGAATGATGGATCAAAATTATTTTTTGAAAGCTCCATACCTTTAAATGAGTCATCTTCCTCGGTTACCTCCATTCCTATAATACCATCTTACAATGGAAGTAATATTTATGCTTGGACACATTGGGACAGCCCGCAAACTTATAATGCCAATTTTGCTAGGAGAATTGATTCTAGTGGTACTGATTTGTGGCAAATCAATCCCGTATTATTGAATGAACCCTATCTTGGCTATTTCAGTATGACAACAGACTGTGCTGGTGGTGCTGTTGGTGTTGGATATATGAATTCTGATTTCGCGATAAGGGCACTCAAAGTCAGTTTGAATGGAAATCTAGGTGAAGTAATATCGGATTTGGAAAATTCTTCTGAAGAATTAACATCAGTGGAAACAATTTTATATCAGAATTACCCCAACCCATTTAACTCATCAGCAATTATAAAATACCAAATACCAAAAGTAGAGACGCATCGCGATGCTTCTCCACAACTGGTAAAATTGATAGTTTACGATGTGCTTGGTAACGAAGTTGCAACACTTGTTAACGAAGAAAAACTACCCGGTGTTTACGAAGTTGATTTCAATGCTTCTTCACTTGCCTCTGGAATGTATTTGTATAAAATTCAGGCAGGACAAAATTTCATTCAAACTAAGAAAATGATACTATTAAAGTAATAATTAAAATAATAACGAGCCCTGCTTTAATTAGAATGGGCTCAACTAATTTAATGGAGTAAATAGATATGAAACTAAAATCTTTACTACTGTTCATTTTATTTTTTCTTTCAACAGGTTTGTTTGCGCAGTCTCCGGTGGTTCAGCAGATATTAAATGCTGCGAGTCAGGATTCAGTGGTGAAATTTGTTAGTGAACTTTCCGGGAATATTCCAACCATAATTAATGGAACTTCACAGACAATTCTATCAAGACATAAACTTCAGCACGGTAACGCACTTGCGGAAACTTATATCAAACAAAAGCTTCAGTCCTATGGAATGACAACAACCATTCAGTCATTCAGTACTACAGGTAAAAATGTATTAGGTGTGCAGACAGGAACGGAATTCCCAAATCAAAAATATAT
>JACZKK010000156.1 GCA_014860115.1 Ignavibacteriaceae bacterium | reverse complement strand
CTATGGGATCGTACGTAATAATTTTCATCCCAAATGTCTTTGCTCTGATTGCAACTTCCTTCCCAATTTTACCAAGTCCAATCAGCCCGAGAGTCTTACCAAATAATTCAGTTCCCTGAAATCTTTTTCTGTCCCATTTTTTCAGATGAAGTGAAATATTTGCCTGAGGAATTTTTCTTGATGCAGCCAGCATAAGAGCAATTGTATGTTCAGCAGCCGAGATTGTGTTTCCGCCCGGAGTATTCATTACAAGAATCCCTCTGCGTGTTGCTGCCTTCACATCAATATTATCAACACCGGCACCAGCTCTTCCAATGACCTCCATGTTTTTCATCTTCTCAATCAACTTAGAATCCACTTGAGTAGAACTTCTTACAATCAGTGCATGATAATCAGGAATTACATTTAACAATTCGTCTTTTGAAAAATCAGTTTTATAGTCTACATCAAATCCCGCGGACTTCAGAATTTCCGTACATTTTTCATCAACGGAATCGCTGATTAGGATTTTCTTCATTGAATTGAAAATATTTTAATTTGAGTGATCGAGAATTAAAGTGCTGCGTTCAGCTTTTCAACGATTTTACTTTTTGGAACAGCTCCGATTATCGTGTCTTTAAGTTTTCCTTCTTTGAAAAGCAGCAATGTAGGTATGCTTCGCACTCCAAATTTTATTGAGGTTTGTTGATTAGAATCAACATCAAGTTTTCCGATTTTTACTTTACCATCATATTCAGCGGCTAGTTCCTCTACGATAGGTGCAATCAATTTACACGGACCGCACCAAACAGCCCAGAAATCTATAAGTACCGGTTTATCAGATTTAATTACTTCAGCTTCAAAGTTATCATCTGTAATTTCAACTGGTTTCATTTAATAATCCTTTATTAGAATAATAGTTAGTTATTGTCTTTTTCCCGTGAAGCTAACGATATCTTCTCCTCCATCAGCGTTTATCATTCCTCCGCTAATCCACTCTCCTCCGTCTCTGCTTAAGAGAGAAATAACTTTTGCTACATCTTCCGGAGTTGTTAATCTTTCTCTTGGGTTTTTTATCTCCGCAACTTTTATCATCTCTTCGTTGCCTGGAATTTTCCGAAGAGCAGGAGTATCAGTTACTCCAGCCATAATTGCAGAAACTCCTATATCCATATGTCCAAGTTCGATTGCCAATTGTCTGACATGTGACTCCAGAGCAGCCTTTGCCGCTGATACTGCGCCATAATATGGAATAGCAGTATGACTGCCTGAACTCGTCATTGCAAATATTCTCCCTTTTTTTGCAAGCAGATTTGCTAAATAAATTTCCTGTACCCAATAAACTAATGAGTGAGCCATGACATCGAGAGTCATTTCCATCTGTGCGTGAGTTATCGGCTGTTCATCTTTATTTTTTGGAACAAAACTTTTCAGAGTACCGAATGCGAGTGAATGCATTATCACTTTTATAACCGGTTCGCCATTCAATTTTGTTTTTAGCTCATTTACAATTTCAGTTCTTTTAAACTGATCTGCAGCATTAACATTATAGAACCAGGCTTCTCTTCGGTTATCTTTGATATGATTGATAATCTTCTCAACATTTGGCATTGTAGCTTGTCGATCAAGGTGAATACCAATAATATTGTAGCCATCTTCTGCAAGTTTCATAGCAGTTGCACCGCCGAAACCTGATGAGGCTCCTAAAATAACGGCATAGTACTTTTTATTTGCTTCTTTATCCATGGATGATGAAATATTGATTTAATAGTTGATGTAATAATACAAAATCGGTTAAAGTCTCACAAATAAATTAAGAAATGACAGACCTAAATAACAATGATTATTTGGGGTTTAACAGAAAAGAGTCTTCACCGAACAACTCAGTCAATTTATTAAAGAGTTCAGTTGATAAATCCACCCTATTATTTTTTAAAGCATAAACAGAACTTCTGCTTCCGTTTGAAAATAGCTGAATAAATACAGGCGTTTTTCCGGAATATTTTTCAAGTACAGGTTGAAGTTCAATTAATTTTTCAGGAGGCACTTTTTCTTTAACGATATTGATTCTGATTCCGCCGGCCAATTCATTTCTTGCAATATCAATCGGCAATAATTTGTTGACGTGCATTTTAACGGTATCACCGCTGCTTTCAAGATTTCCAATCACAAAAACCGGCTCTTCCTTCTGAACATATTTTCCATAATCAGCATAGACTTTTGAAAACATCAGGCACTCACACGAACCTGTGAAATCATCAATAGTAAAAAATGCCATCTGCTTGTTGGACTTATCAATTTTTGTTCTGATATCCGTTATCACTCCACAGGCACGAACATTCTCAATCTCGCCAGTCTCTTCGGCCTCACCTATATGGAAATTTGCAAATGATTTATACTCAATTTCATACTTCCTTAGCGGATGACCGGAAATATAAAATCCAACAACTTCCCGTTCTTTCGAAAGTCTTTCCTTTTCAGACCATGCGTCTGCAGCTTTCAATTTTGGTTCAGGTACAATAATCTCATCAGTTTCGCCAAACAAGCTATCGCCGGAAGCTAATTTCGAATTTTGAATTTTGTGTGAATGCTCAAGCGCCAATTCAACTGACTCAAACAAAGAGGCTCTACATGAACTGACTGAATCAAAAGCTCCCGAAATAACTAATCCTTCAAGTGCACGTTTATTTACAATTCGTGTATCAACGTTCAGGCAAAAATCAAATATGCTTGAGAAGTTTCTTCCAATATTATTTCTTGATTTTATGATCTCTTCAACTGCACCTTTACCAACATTTTTTATTGCCGAAAGACCGAATAAAATTTTTCCATCAACAACATCAAAATTTACAGATGGATTATTTACGTCAGGTAGATGAATTTCAATTTTTAATCTTCTACAATCTTCAAGAAACTTTGTTACCTTAATAGAATTTTCGAATTCATTGGTCAGGTTTGCTGCGAGAAACTCCGCTGTATAATGAGCCTTCAAATAGGCTGTTTGATAAGCAATATAACTGTAAGCAACAGCGTGACTTTTGTTAAATCCGTAGTTCGCAAATTTATCTATTGCATTAAAAATCTCTTCTGCAACTTTTTTGGTTATTCCGTTCTCAATCGCACCTTTAATGAATTTTGCTTTCTGCTCTTTCATGGCAATGAGATCTTTTTTACCCATTGCACGCCTTAGAATATCTGCTTCGGCAAGACTTATACCACCAACTTTGTTAGCGATTTGAATTACCTGTTCCTGGTAAACAATAATACCGTACGTTTCATTTAGTATTCCTTCAAGAATTGGATGAAGGTATTCAACTTTTTTTCTTTCGAATTTTCTGTCTATAAAATCATCAATAAACTCCATCGGTCCGGGACGATAAAGAGCATTCATCGCAGCAAGATCGTTCAGACTTGACGGCTGCAGCTTTTTCAAATATTCTCGCATTGGTGGAGATTCAAACTGGAATATTCCGGTTGTCTGTCCCTTTGTGAAGAGCTGATATGTTTTCTGATCATCAAACGGAATTTCGTCTATGTTTATTTCTATATCATAATTTTTCTTAACAAGATCGATTGTGTCTCTGATAATTGTTAGTGTTCTCAAACCAAGAAAATCCATTTTCAGCAAACCGACATTCTCAATGTCTTTCATATTGTACTGAGTGACAATTTCCTGCTGAGATACTGCATTCGCAAGCGGAACGTATTCACTTACCTCACCGGGAGTAATAACAACACCCGCTGCATGCTTTGAAGCATTCCTGTTCATTCCTTCAAGGACACGCGCATGCTTAATCAATTCTTTTATCTGTGGTTCTTCAGAAGTTTTCACCCACTTCAATTCAGGAACTTCTGCGAGCGATTGATCAATCGTAAAAACTTTTCCGAACTTTGACGGAATATGCTTCGTAATATTATTTACAGTCGGGATCGGAATTTTTAACACTCGAGCAACATCACGTATTACTGCTTTTGATGAAAGCCTGTTGAATGTAACAATCTGGCTTACGCTGTTCTCTCCGTATTTTTTTCTAACATAATCAATCACTTCTCCACGTTGATCATCTGCAAAATCAACATCAATATCGGGCATGGATTTTCGTGCAGGATTCAGAAATCTTTCGAATAAAAGATTGAACTCGAGAGGATTGATATTCGTTATTCCCAAAGCATACGCAACGAGACTTCCTGCAACACTCCCTCTGCCCGGTCCGACTGGAATGTTTTTTTCTTTTGCTGAGTTAATGAAATCCTGAACAACCAAAAAGTATCCTGAAAATCCCATCTTCTTAATCGTATCCAGTTCAAACTTAAAACGATCATCAACTTCTTTTGTTTGTTCAAGTTTCTTTTTCACGTGTCCTTTCCACGCGAGCTGCTCAAAATATTCATCTGCATTTTTTGCCGAAGATTCTTCCGGAATAGGAAAACTTGGGAAGTGATACTCATTAAAATCGAGCTTCAAATCAATTTTAGAATCGATCTCTAACGTGCTTTCGATTGCCTGCTTGTGGTTCTTGAAAAGCTTAACCATCTCATCTGCTGATTTGAAATAAATCTGATCAGTTCCGTATCTGAGATTTGTATAACTCTCATCACCCATTTTATCGCCGAGAAGCAAAAGTATGTTGTGTGCAACTGCGTGATCTTTATCAATGTAGTGACAGTCATTTGTAGCGACTAATTTGATATCAAGCTCTTTTGCAATTCTCGGCATATTTTCAAGTATCGGCTTCTCAACATCCATATTATGATTCTGGATTTCGAGATAGAAATCATCGTCGAAAATTTCCTTGTAAGTTCTGGCAACCTGCTTTGCTTTGTCAAAATCGTTGTGGACAAGATGAGTTGATACAACTCCGCCGGCACAGGCTGAAGTGCAGACCAATCCATCGCGATATTTTCTCAGCAGCTCAAGATCAATTCTTGGCCGGTAGTAAAATCCTTCGGTGTGCCCGAGAGTGGAAAGCTTTGTTAAGTTTTTATATCCTTCTTTGTTCTTTGCAAGAAGAATTAAGTGGCTGTAATTCTTTCTTCGTTTTCCTGTTCCATTTGATTGAGAACTTTTTCTTTCAAACCTGTCACCTTCATTTACAACATAAGCTTCCATTCCAAGTATTGGTTTGATGCCGGCTTTCACTGCTTTTTTATAGAATTCAATTATGCCGTACAAAACGCCGTGATCTGTGAGCGCAACAGATTTCATATTGAATTTTTTCGCGGCATCAATCAAGCCATCAACGGTGCAGGCACCATCCTGAAGACTGTAATGACTATGATTATGGAGATGAATGAATTCTGCCATTAGTTAAAAAAGTAATTTAGAATTTGTAAAGCAGTGAGAAGAAAAATTTCCGAACCGAACTACCACAAGTTAAAAATAAAATTCAACGAGAAGAAATTAATTAATCAACGTCCCGTATGTCCGAAGCCACCTTCACCACGTAAAGTATTATTCAGTTCGTTTGATTCAATAAATTTTGCTGTGTAAACTTTCGACACGACAAGTTGAGCAATCCGCTCGGCTGGTTGAATAATAAAATCTTCTTTGCCCAGGTTTATAATTATTATTTTTATTTCCCCACGATAATCTGAATCGATTGTTCCGGGAGAGTTTAAAATTCCAATTCCGTGTTTTGCAGCAAGTCCACTTCTCGGTCTAACCTGTATTTCATAACCTTCCGGAATTTCAACGGAGATATTTGTTGGCACCATTTCGATTGAGCCTTTGGTAATCCTCATCGGTTTTTCAAGTGCAGCGTAAATATCGAGTCCGGCACTTCCCTTCGTAGCATAGGAAGGCAAAGGAATGTGATTTAATTCTTTACGAAGTCTTTTAAATTTAATTTCTATCTGAGCTTCCATTAATTTTTCTTTCTGCGGCTTTCTGCAAATTTATTTTTTATCAGGTTAATTTCATTTCGATTTACTGCTACAAAATAAATATACATAGAAAATAAAATCAGCAGTATAACTTTGTAGACAAACAGAAGGCTGTCAATTGAATTGAGATAATAAAACACTGCTCCGACTAAAAATACTGCAATAAAAATATGCCCAATTCTTTTTAATTCGTATTTAACATTAAAGAACTTCTGTGCGACATAATAATAACCAACTCCTATAAAAAGATAACTCACCAATGCCGCAATAGCTGCACCTGTCAAACTCAAGACTGGAATTAAAACAAAGTTTGCAGCAACATTGATCAACGCTCCAATTCCTGTAATCACTGGGACATAAATACTTTTTTCTTCAATATAAATTCCTGCCGAGAATATTGTGTGCATTCCATTGATGAGGTATGCAAGTAAAATAAATGGAACAATGTGTAATCCTGTCCAATATTCAGAACCAATTAAAGAAAATCCCGCAATTCTTATTTGAGCTATATCAGTGATGAAAAGAGATAAAACAACAAGGATAAGACTACCAACTAAAGTAAAATAAGTTAATACCTTTGAGAACATTTCTTTCGCGTTTGGCTCTTTTGCATTCTGAAGAAAGAAAGGCTGCCATGCAAACTGAAACATATTTACGAAAAGCATCATAAAAATTCCCAGCTTGTAATTCGCCTTGTAGATACCGACTGTTCCAAGATCAGTTAACTTTTCAAGAATCGGTACATCAATTACCTGTATCAGCATAATCGCAAAACCTGCCGGTAAAAATGGAATGCCAAACTTGAACATCCTTTTGAACAAAGGAAGATGAAATTTCAATCTGAAGTTTTTTATGACCGTAAATGAAACAAGCAGCAATGAAACAGCAGAAGCAATCAGGTTGCTTATCACGATTGCCTCAATTCCCCACTTGAGAATGATTATCAGATAAATATTCATCAAAATATTTACTACAATATTAATAATGCGATACAATGAGAATGTTTTTGCTCTTCTGTCCAGCCTCAGCTTAAGGAAAGGGATAACTACATTTGCATCTAAAAATAAAATAGCAGCAGCAAGATAAATCAGATATGTGTATTCCGATGGAATTCTTAATGCTGAGCTGATAATATTCGAGTTAATTATTATCAGGAAACTAATCAGGAGAGAAGTTCCAAAAACTGAAATGTAAGGAGTAGAAAAATTATCTTTCTCATCTCCAATATCTTTGAACGATGCAAATTTCAGATAAGCCGAATCAAGTCCGTAAATAAAAACTATATTCAGAATCGCCATATAAGCATAGATAAGCTGGATGATTCCGTAATCTGCGGGCGGAAAAATATTTGTATAAAGAGGAACGAGAATAAAATTAAGAAACCTGCCCACCATCGTGCTGATGCCGTAAATGGCAGTGTCTTTTGTCAGTTCTTTTAGTTTATCGAACATCAAAGATTTTTACTTCCTCAATTCAACTTCAAGTGAGATGTCAAGCGCTTTTACACTGTGAGTCAATGCACCGACTGAGATTAAATCGACTCCGGTTTCAGCAACTTCTTTTACATTTTCTAAAGTGATATTACCGGAAGCTTCCACCAAACATTTTCCCGCGATAATTTCAACAGCTTTCATTGTAAGATCAATGCTGAAGTTATCAAGCATAATAATATCAACATTACAAGCCAAAGCTTCTTTTACTTCATCAAGATTTTTTGTTTCGAGTTCTATTTTAAGATTTAAATTTTTCTTCTGCTGAAAATTTTTGCAGGTATTTACTGCGTTAGTAATTGAAGCAGCTATTTCGATGTGATTATCTTTTATCAGAAACATATCGAATAATCCGATGCGATGATTTTTCCCACCGCCTAAACGAACAGCTTCCTTGTCAAGTAATCTGAGTCCGGGAACTGTTTTTCGCGTATCGAGTATTTTTGCTTTGGTGTGAATTATTTCCTCAACGAATTTGTTTGTCATCGTAGCAATTCCGCTCATCCTTTGAAGAAAATTAAGTGCAGTTCTTTCTGCTGTAAGAATTGATGATGCTTTCCCAGTTACTTCTGCAACAATTTCCCCCACTTTAACTTTTCCGCCATCAGGAATTAAAATTTTAAAACCAATCTGATCATCAATCATCATAAAAACATTTTTGGCAACACTCAATCCAGCAATTACTCCATTTGCTTTGACAAGAAATTTCCCTTTACCCAAAACTGAATCAGGAATGACTGCTTGAGTTGTAACATCACCTGATTGTATATCTTCAGCAAGTGTTCGGAGGATGATTTCTTTATAGTACGCTTCCAATTATTTCTCTTGAAAATATTTTTTAAGTGCTTGAGTAAAAAACTCTGGTGCACGTGTTATTTTTTTTGTTTCCGATTTAATAAACGCAAGCTCAATATAACCTTCGGCAATTATGATATCTCTATCTTTACTTCGGATGGTATGGTCGATGTGAACTTTAGCTTGAGGCAGCTTCTCAACTCGTGTTTCAACTTCGAGCAGTTCATCATAAAAGGCAGGATTCTTAAATTGCAGAAATGCTTCATACACCGGCATTTGATAACCACTTTCTTCAATTGTTCTGTAAGTCAATCCCTCTTCGCGCATCATCTCGGTTCTTCCGACTTCAAAGTATTCAAAATATTTTCCATTGTACGCATAATGCATCTGATCTGTATCAGCATATCGGACACGAAGAGTTGTTTTATGAATAAGCATTCAAAGAAACTTTCAAATATTATAATCTAAAATAAAAAATCCCGAGGATATCGGGATTGAAATTTAATAACTGAAGTTACTCGATATATCATTCTTGCGACCTGGCAATTGGCGGGGAGTCCAGAATCTTCTAAAATGCTTAACGCTTTTAGATTCCGGACAAGCCGGAATGACACAAAATTGGATACAAACTTATTCAGTATATGGACCCATACTACCGAACTTATCTATTCTGCTTTGAACAAGCTTGTCCTTTTTGATCTTTACTAGTTCGTTCAATTCTTCTATTATTGCAGTCTTAAGATTTTCAGCAGCCAGCTTGTGATTTTTATGTGCACCGCCCAATGGCTCGGGAATTATTCTGTCGATAATTTTTTGTTCGAGCAGATCAGTTGCTGTTAATTTTAAAGCCTCTGCAGCTTGTTCTTTATAATCCCAGCTTCTCCACAGAATACTTGAGCAAGATTCAGGGCTGATAACAGAATACCAGCAATTTTCAAACATCAATATTCTATCGCCAACTCCAATTCCTAAAGCGCCACCGCTAGCACCTTCACCAATTATACAAACGATGATTGGAACCCGTAACCTGCTCATTTCAAAAAGATTTCTTGCTATTGCTTCCGCCTGACCACGCTCTTCAGCTTCGAGTCCGGGATAAGCACCGGGAGTATCAAGCATTGTAATTACCGGTTTGTCAAATTTCTCTGCAAGTTTCATAAGCCGTAAAGCTTTTCTATAGCCTTCAGGATTTGACATCCCAAAATTCCTGTAAACATTCGATTTTGTATCTCTTCCCTTCTGATGCCCAATAATCATTACTTTGTAATCATCAAGCTGAGCGAAGCCACCAACAATTGCTTTGTCATCGCGATAGTGCCTGTCGCCGTGAAGTTCAATAAAATTTGTAGTCATTAAATTTATGTAGTCCAGTGTGTAAGGACGATCGGGATGGCGAGCGAGCTGTACTCTCTGCCAGCGGCTGAGATCTTTGTAAAGTTCTTCTTTCAGTTGTCCGACTTTGGCTTCGATGCGAGCAATTTCTTTTTCGATTCCAAGTCTGTCAGAAGATTTTTTCATCTCCTCAAGCTTTTGTTCAAGCTCAAAGACTGGTTTTTCAAAGTCTAAAATAGTTTTGCCCATATTTTAATCTCCTTTACTCCACATTTTGTTCAGAGTTTTGCCGAGTATTTCCAGATCAAGCCAGATGTTTTGGTTTTTTACGTAATAAAAATCAAGCTTTTCCGAATCAGTAAATGTTCCTTCGTCAATATACCACAAACCTGTTAAACCCGCTTTACCCAAATTCATACTCTCAACCAAAAACGATTTTTGTGGCCCAACCAAACTGTTTTTGCCTGAGAGAACTGACGGAACGGACAGAACAAATTTACGAAATTCTGTTTCTTTGCCAGATAGCTTTGTTAAGAAATATATAAAAGGATATAGGGAAAACAAAACAGTTATAGAAAGCACATAATCGAAAATTACTTTGATTGTTCGGACTGCCGGGCTGGAAATATTATAATTCACTTCAACCAGAGGAATATCATCCAGCATTGAAACAGAGCTTTTCCCAACTACGAAATTCATATCTGAACCAACAATTTTAAAATCAACATTAATATTTTTACTAGCTGAAACAATAGACATCATATCTGCATAGGAAATTTCTTCAGAGGAAAAGATAACTTCATTTATCTTTCTATCAGTAAAAACATTTTTAATATTACCTATGCTGCCGATAACACTGAAACCATTTACTTCTTTACCAATTTCTGAATGAGTCTTACCTATCAAGCCGATATAACTATGAACATCTGCTTTTTGCTTTTTGATTTTTTGAGCAAGCTTGACTGCTTCTTCATCCGTCCCAACTATGATTGTTCTGCGATTCAATGCTCCATCTAATTTTATTCCAACCTTAAAAAATAATTTCAGGAATATTCTATAAAGTGTTGTTGCGATTAGCAAAAGAATAAATGCAATTAAAACAACCGCCCGGCTGAAGGCATATTGCTTAAAGAAAAATGTTGCCGATGTAATAAAAAGAAAGCTTATAATTATGGAACCAAAGTTTCTCAATACAGATACTTCATCTCTTCTATAAACACCAGATAATGTAGAGACAAAAATGTGAATTAGTGCAGGTACCGTGTAGATTATCAAATAAGCATGCGGATCAAAGCCGACCCAATCAGTTATGCTTTTATAAAAGTTTTCGGCAGCAAAGAGTGATAAATTAAAAATTATGAAATCCATAAATGCAGTATAGAGGGATAGCTTTCGTTTGCCCAGGAATGCAAAAAGTTTTCTGAAGCCGATCGCTGTTCTCAGTATTAACTCGACTAAGGGAAAACTTGAAAGATGCTTTTTAACGAACAGATGCATTGCATCGTAAAACAATTTTGTTTCATCGAGATTACTTCTTTTTGTGCTTTCGCCTTTGTAGTGAAATACCTGTGTCAAATGCACATAAAATACTTTGAACCCTGATTTCTGAATACGATAACACAAATCGAGGTCTTCACCGTACATAAAAAACTGTTCATCAAATCCGCCGACCTTGTCATAAACTTCTTTTCTTATCATCATAAAAGAACCGGATACTGCATCAACTTCATAGGTTTTATTTTCATCAAGATAAGTAAGATTGTAACGCGCAAAAATTCTGCTCGCAGGGAAAAGATTGCTGAGTCCAGTTACTTTAGTGAATGATGTCCATGGGCCAGGGAAACTTCTTCTACAAGCTAATTGAAGTGTTCCATCTGAATTTAAAATTTTACAACCCGCAAGGCCGCATTCAGGATGAGATTCGAAGAAAGAGATCATTTTATCGAACGTATCTTCACTAACTATACAATCCGGATTGATAAAGAGAATTAATTTTCCTTTTGCAATTTTTAATCCCTGGTTGTTTGCTCTTCCAAAACCAATATTAATTTTATTTTCAATCAGTTTTACTGAAGGAAATTTTTCCTTAATTACTTCAACACTTCCATCATCTGACGCATTATCAATTACTATAATTTCTTTTAAAATTTTAGATGAAGCTTTTTCAATTGAATGGAGAAGATTTTGAAGGAATTCTTTTACGTTGTAGTTAACTATGATAACGGAAAGATCCAAAGCGGGCCTACTTTAACAATCCGAAAATACTTTTAAGCCTGAGTTTCCAAACCATAGTCACGGCTTCGCGAACAATTTTTTTAGACATTTTGGATTTCCCTTTCACCCGGTCAACAAAAATTATTGGAATCTCTTTTACCTTGAAGCCCTTTTTCCAGGCTTTAAATGTCATCTCTATTTGAAATGCGTAGCCGTTTGATGTCACTTTATCGAGATGAATTGCTTCGAGAACTTTTCTCCTGAAACATTTGAAGCCACCAGTGGCATCATGAATGGGCATTCCGGTAATAACGCGTGTATAAAGATTTGCAAATGAGCTTAGCAACAATCTTCGCAATGGCCAATTGATTACGTTCACTCCGTTTATATATCTGCTGCCGAGAATAACATCTGAATTTTTTATTTCATCCAGAAATCTGGGAATTTCTTTTGGATCGTGAGAGAAGTCTGCATCCATTTCAAATATGATTTCAAAATTATTCTTAAGCGCATATTTGAAACCGGCGATGTACGCAGTGCCAAGTCCCTGTTTTGACTGCCTTTTAATTAGATGAATACGATTATTATTCTTCATCTGATCTTCAACAAAAGCAGCAGTTCCATCTGGTGAATTATCATCGACAATAAGTATATGAATTCCTTCTTCTTTAGAAAGTACTTCGGGCAGAAGCCTTGGCAAATTCTCAAGCTCGTTGTATGTTGGAATTATTACAAGTGTTTTCATCTACTTTTTTTATTTTGTAACCATGAATTCTCGAATCAGAAACCTCAACTGTAATGACCTTTACCAAACAACACCACTAATAT
>JACZKK010000155.1 GCA_014860115.1 Ignavibacteriaceae bacterium | reverse complement strand
ATCTGATCCTTTCGTGAGGGATAAATATTTCCAAGGAAAGAAATTGTTGTTCTGTAAGAATTATTATTTTTTCTGCTTTCCAGTTCCGACCTCTATTCGTAAAAACTTTCAGCTACTCCTTCAAATCTTTTTGTGATATGTTTCTCATCACGTTCGTTATAGTTTAAGTTTATGCCTGCGTTGGCAAATTCAGTTCTGTAATACAACCCGGATTCAACCACAATTCCCAGTTCATCAACTTGTGTATCAAAAATTGAAGGTGATTGAATACTGGTTGATTTATAGCGTGTGTTTCTGTCAATGGTACGGAAATTTACTCTTCCGCCAAGCTCTAACGAAAACAAATCGAAAAAATTATTGTAATTAATCCTATCCTGTAGAAGAAAAGCAGTTTCAGTTCTGCTCTCTATATTGTTTGTGATATCAAATTGCTGTGAAGTTATTGAATCAGCGGAGATATAAAAATCTTTACGGCTTTCGTGAAACCGAGCATTAAAAAAATTTATTACGTCGGGATTAAAAGGATTTGTAACCAGTAAATCTAAATATCGGATTGTATTTTTTCTCGGAGAGATGTCTTCGTTTTCAAGTCTAAGGGCAGAATTGATATCAAAATCAACCGATTTGAGATAATTAAGTTTGCCATCCAAACCATAAATAGGGCCTCTGTCATCTTCGTTTACCTGCCGGTTGTCAGAATATCCTCCGTAAGGAGTTATGGTCAAGCCTCTGATAAAATTCAATTCGCTTAATGTGACCGCCTGATAAATTGTAGCCTCGTTAATTCCAAGTTGTCTATCATCAGAAACAATATTGCTGCTGATAGCGATTCCCTGTTTCCATCCTTTACTCAATTTATATTTGCCTAATGCGAAGAGGTACTGCTCGTCACGCACTGTGTTTTGATTAGTTTGAATTAATGTAGAGCGATAATTCTGATTTACTCTGTATTCAAATTTTGAAAACGAGCCATATAAATCAATGCCGGTATTCAGGTAATATGTGTTTAATTGCTTATCGAAGTTTGAAAATAACCGGTTAAGTGAACCGATGGGTATGAAATATAAAGTTGAGTCAGGCGTGGACTGTGCAAAGAATTTCTGGCTGCAAAGGACAATCATTGCCAGTAGAATAATTGAGAAATTTTTCTTTGCTTTTGATTTCAAACGAGTCAGGAATTATTTGATTATTACTTCAATTAAAAATAAGCACTTCCGATGGAGCTATAAAATACAAAAACTAACTGATGATAATTTTTACTCTAAATGGTTCCATCCTTCGTTGAGTCCCAAATTCAGCTAATAGATAAAATTACTTATATTATCTATTAATATTTTTCTTATTGATAACAACCAAATTAGAAATTGCAATGGCTAAATCTCGATCCCAAAAGAAAAAGACAGAAATCAATCGAATCATCTCTGACAAAAAATCAATCTCCTCGATTTTTGAAAACTATATCTCCGGCAAATATACAGGGCTGGTCATCGCAGCTCTTTATTTTGTTGTTGTGGGATTGATTAGTTTTATTTTTCATACAGTAGGCGACTATGGAATAGAAACAGACTTTTTCTGGGGATACGTACCAAGTGCAAAGAAATTTCTTTCCGGTGAAATTCCTATGGATGCTTTCAGAGGTCCGCTTTACCCGATGGTTCTTGCAATCTTTGGTTTTATTATAGGAGATTTTTTTCACGCAGGAATTTTCATAGCTGTTCTTTCAGCATCGGTGTTAATTTATGTCACCTTTGAATTGTTAAAAAAAATATTTTCAACAGTCATTTCATTTTTTGTTACAATTCTGCTCTTTGTAAATCCCGTCTTTATCCAATATACATACAGCGCCGGAACAGATATGTTCTTTAATGCTCTGGCAGCTTTAACTCTCTTTTTCTTTTTTAAGCAGAATGAATTGAGCTATAAAAATTTAATTCTTGCCGCAATCTTTGGAGGGCTTTCTTACCTGACAAGATATAACGGAATTTTCCTTTCAAGTTTTGTGTTTGTAATACTTTTTGTGAATTCCTGGAACACAAGCTGGGTTCAAAGAATTAAAGCTTCAATAATGTTTGCTGCTATTTTCCTGCTAACTTTTTCACCCTGGGGATTTTACTGTCTGAGCGAAAAAGGTTCTTTTTTTTACAATGAAAATTATAAGAACATTGCTTTTGAAGTTTATGGAAAAGGAAAAATCAGCTGGGATGATTACTGGTTTAAAGAAAGCAGCAAGATTACTTCATTGACCGAAGTGATATTTAAAGATACTGGTTTATTCTTCTCAACCGTTGTCGAGAACATTACCGATCATTTTGTAAGTGATATGGAAAAGCTTATTGGCTGGCAGCTTGGTGTATTTGTAATTCTTGGATTGGCTCTATTGATTATTTCAAATCCATTTAAAAAATGGAAAACTCAGGAAACAGGTTTCTATTTAGTTAATTTATTTTTCTTTGCATTATTGCTTGTTGTTTTTTACAGCGAAAGATTTTCTTTGTTTCTTATTCCGTTTTATGCTGTGGTTGCTGTTCAGCCATTTTTCAATGAAAAATATAAATTAAGAAAATTTATTCCTGTTAAATTCAGTTATCTTTTGATGGTGGGAGTTATCGCTTTCACTTTTGCGAAGTCATATTCATTCAACAGCAGAAATATTAATTCCGGTCCGACGGAGCTTTTAACTCTTAGAGACTGGTACGAAGAAAATATCCCTGTTGGAAAAGGAGGAGAAATTGTAGCAGCTAGAAAAGCCCACGTTGCATATTATCTTAACATGGATTTCAAGCTTTTGCCAATGGCTGATTCTTACGAGGAGTTAATCTCAAAACTCAGGGAAAGCAATGTTGATTATCTTTATTTTGGAATTGCAGAAGCCGGATTAAGAAGAGAGTTTCAATTTCTGATTGATCCAAAAGGCAATCATCCGGGTCTTGAAGTTGTGGTTTATTTTAAAGATCCGCCTTCCGTCTTATATAGAGTGATGAACGAGTAATTGTTAATTATTAAGAAGGTCACAAATATTTAATATGCACACTAAACTTTTTTTCATCAGAAAAATTAAAGCATTATTCTCCAGATTTAAACTTCATGTTCTATTTAAGCCATTTGAAGCACTGTTTCTGAATATTGTCTATTTATCCAGATTATCTCGATGGATTTCGAAAACACAAAAAGGAAAATTCAATGATTTCTATAATCACAAAGTCAATTATGAAAATAGATTTCATTTGCATGAGTTTATCCTGAATGAAGAAATTAAAAATCAGACAATAGATTATTTGGAATTTGGGGTAGCAGGTGGTATAGCTTTTAAATGGTGGGTTGAAAAAAATAAAAATCCTGAAACCAGATTTTACGGATTCGATGTATTCACAGGGTTGCCTGAAGATTTTGGAGTAATGCATAAACACCATTATGATACACAAGGAACAACTCCGAATATTGACGATGCAAGAGTTACTTTTATAAAAGGGCTATTTCAGGATTCATTACCTAGTTTTTTGGAAAATTATAAATCAGATAAAAGAAAAGTCATACATATGGATGCAGATCTTTATACTTCAACTTTATTTGTTCTTACAAAGCTGCTTCCATTATTAAAAGAAGATGATATAATAATTTTTGATGAGTTCGGTGTACCGACTCACGAATTTAAGGCGTTCACTGAAATTGTTTCGGCTTATAAATTTAACTACGAATTTCTAGGTGCTATAAATAATTACCTCCAAATTGCTATTAAAGTTAAGTAGCAAAAACTTGCATGGTTTTTCAAATATTTGGACCGAAAGAAATTTATAAGAGGTCGAAAAAAGTAGAAATGCATCAAACTTTACTTTGATAATCCGCGGTATTTTGGATAATTTTACACCCAATTAAACTATAATTATAATAATGATCGAAGAATATATTCCCGTACTTATCGTTTTAGCAGTTGCATTGATATTTGGAAGTGTATTGGTGCTTACCTCAACTATTATCGGTCCGCAAAGACCAAACCGTGCAAAGACATCAACTTATGAAAGCGGGATGCAGCCGGTTGGAACTACCAGGCAGAGGATTTCGATTAAATACTACCTGGTAGCAATGTTCTTCATCATTTTTGACCTTGAAGTGATTTTTATTTACCCCTGGGCTGTCCAGTTTAGAAAATTATTCGGGGAGTTTGGAATTTCTGTGTTCCTTTCTATGTTAATATTTTTAATAGTGCTTGAGCTAGGATATTTATACGCATATAAAAAAGGTGGATTCAAATGGGATTAGAAGCTTATTTAAAGGATACAGGATTTATAACCACGCAGGTTAATGCAATTATTGCCTGGGCAAGGAAAAGTTCTGTTTGGCCAATGCCGATGGGAATTTCCTGCTGTGCTATTGAAATGATGGCTGTCGGTGATCCTAAATATGATATTGCAAGATTTGGTTCAGAAGTAATGCGATTCACTCCTCGTCAATGCGACCTGATGATTGTTGCTGGAACTGTGACTTACAAAATGGCTCCTGTGGTTAGAAAAATTTATGACCAGATGCCTGATCCAAAATGGGTAATTGCGATGGGTGCGTGTACCTCCACTGGTGGAATGTATCGATCATACTCTGTTGTGCAGGGAATAGATCAGTTTTTACCGGTTGATATTTATCTTGCCGGCTGTCCCCCTCGTCCTGATAATCTTCTTCACGCTTTGATGAAAATTCAGGAGAAGATTGGAAAAACCAAGGCATCACAATTTCACAACGTACCTCTCAAAGAAGAAGGTGTTAAACTTCCTGAACTAAACGTTATTCAGAAAAACTAACTTTTATGGATCTCAAAACTCTTATTCCTCAAAAACTAAAAGAGAAGTTTCCTGCTGTCGAATTCGAAATTACGGATTACAAAGATGAACTTACTTTTAAATTTGATAAAAAATTTGTGGTTGAGATTTGTGCGTTTCTAAAATCAGATCCCGAACTCGAGTTCAAATCCTGTACTGATATTACTGCGATTGACTGGGCAACAAGAAAAAACAGATTCACAATGGTATATAATATTTTTTCGATGAAGCATAATTTCCGACTGAGATTAAAAGCTGATGTTGATGAGGCAGATTGCAAGGTTGATTCAGTTTCATCGGTCTGGCGTGCAGCAAACTGGCAGGAAAGAGAAACGTATGATATGTATGGAATTAAATTCAACAATCATCCCGATCTCAGGAGAATGTATATGCCGGAAGAGTTTGAGTATTACCCATTAAGAAAAGATTTTCCTTTGATGGGGATTCCGGGCTCACTTCCTTTACCTAAAAAATAAAGTTTTTATGGAACAACTCGAAAAAGAAACAGATCCGAAAATATTACAAGCGCTTCTTGCTTCAAGGAACGACTATACAATTGAAGATGCTCTTGAAAATGAAATGATCCTGAATATGGGTCCTCAGCATCCTGCTACTCATGGTGTGCTAAGGCTTTTATTAAGATTAGATGGCGAAAGAATTATTGGTTGTGTCCCTGAACTAGGATATCTTCATCGCGGCTACGAAAAAATGGCTGAGAACATGAGCTATTATGAATTTATTCCTCACACAGACAGGCTTGATTATATTTCTCCAATGGCAAACAATGTTGCATGGGTTCTTGCAGTTGAAAAGCTTGCCGGAATTGAAGCGCCCAAAAGAGCACAATATATTCGAATGATGATTGCTGAACTTGCTCGTATTGCCTCACACCTTGTTGCTGTCGGTGCTTTTGCTATGGATGTTGGAGCCTTGACAGTTTTCTTATGGACACTACGTGAACGTGAAAAGATTCTAGATATATGGGATATACTTTGCGGTGCAAGGTTTACTAATAGCTACACCCGTATCGGAGGTGTTGCAAATGATGCGCAGCCTGAAGCTCTCGCTAAAGCTAAGTGGTTTATTGACCAGTTTGAACCATACTTGGCTGAAGTTGAACAGCTTCTTAATACAAACAGAATTTTTATTGAGCGTGTTGATGGAGTAGGTGTAATTTCAAAAGAAGATGCAATTGACCTCGGTTTTTGTGGACCAAACCTTCGTGCTTGTGGAGTTGAGTTTGATTTAAGAAGAAATGCACCATATCTCTGTTATAATGAAATGGATTTTAAGATCCCAACTTATACTGAAGGTGATTGCCTTGCTAGATATTTTCTAAGACTCGATGAATGCAGAGAAAGTGCAAAAATTGTAAGACAAGTTTTGGAAAAAATGCCGCAGGGTCCGGTGCACGCAGATATGCCGAAGCAAGTTCTTCCACAAAAAGATGAAGTTTATACAAAAATGGAAGAATTAATTCACGATTTCATGATTGTCAACTTTGGAATAAATCCACCCGTTGGAGAAATATATCATGCAATTGAAGGATCTAAAGGAGAACTTGGATTTTACTTCGTCAGTAAAGGAGAAGGCCATCCCTGGAAGTGTAAAATCCGCTCACCTTCATTTAATAATATTCAATCATTACCTAAATTGGTTATCGGGCATTTAATTTCAGATGTGGTTGCAATCATCGGTAGCATTGATCCTATAATGGGAGAAGCGGATAAATAGGATGGAATTCAAATTCACACAAGCTAATCTTGAAAGAATAGAACAGGAAACCAAAAAATATCCCGTTCGCAAGCCTGCTGTTATGGCTGCACTTTATATTGCTCAAGAACAAAACGGTTATATTTCTTTCGAAGTGATGAAGGCAATTGCTGATGTTTTGGGAATAACTGCTGAAGAAGTACTCGGCGTTGTAACTTTCTACACAATGTATCATCAGAAACAAATGGGGAAATTTCACATTCAGGTATGCACTAATGTCTCGTGTATGCTTCGTGGTGGGTATGAAATCTGGAACCAGGTTAAAGATAAGTTTGGATTAGATCATATGGGTGTGACTGCCGATCAAAAATTTTCTCTGGAGGAAGTTGAATGTATGGGAAGCTGCGGCACGGCTCCAATGATAGCTGTGAATGAAGATTATTATGAAAATCTTACAAAAGAAAAAGTCGAAGAACTACTCCAATCATTGAAGGGAAGTAACTGATGGAAAAAATTCTCCTTCCCGATATAAAAGATCTTCACTTAATTGATGTTTATGTTTCCAACGGCGGATACAATGCTGCAAAGAAAGCATTCAAACAAACTTCTGATGAAATAATTGACCAGGTAAAAAAATCTGGTTTACGAGGTAGAGGCGGTGCTGCGTTTTTATGTGGACTGAAGTGGAGCTTCATGCCGAAGACCACAGACAAACCAAAATATCTATGCATCAATGGTGATGAAAGTGAACCGGGTTCTTTCAAGGACAGGCAAATATTTGAATTCAATCCTCACCAGATGATTGAGGGAACGATAATTACTTGTTATGCAATCGGTGCAAAGACTGCTTACGTTTATATAAGAGGTGAATACCACAAATGGGTAAAGTTATTACAGAAAGCAATTGATGATGCTTATGCAAAAGGTTACCTCGGCGAGAAGATGAAAGAAACTTTCGGCACGAACTTCTCCTGTGATGTTTACATTCACAAAGGTGCTGGTGCTTACATCTGCGGTGAAGAATCATCCTTGATGAATTCTTTGGAAGGGAAGAGGGGATACCCAAGAGTAAAACCTCCTTTCCCGGCACAGAATGGTTTGTGGGGTTGTCCGACTACAATCAATAATGTTGAAACGATTGCAAACGTTCCAAAGATAATTGAAAAAGGATGGGAATGGTTTTCAAAAATTGGTCATCCAAAACATCCCGGAACTTTGTTATTTGGAGTAAGCGGACACATTAACAAACCAGGAGTTTATGAACTTCCCACCGGAACTCTTCTAACAGATATTATTTACAATTATGCCGGTGGTGTTCCAAACAATAAAAAAGTTTTATGTGTTATTCCCGGCGGAACTTCTATGCCTCCGATAAGAGGTGATAAGCTCGAAGGCGTAAGAATGGATGCTGAGTCTTTGAAGGAAGTTGGCTCTGCAATTGGCACTGGCGGTGTAATTGTTATGGATGAAGACACAGACCTCGTAAAAGTTTTAGCAAGAATTGCTCACTTCTATCACCACGAAAGCTGCGGACAATGCACTCCCTGCCGCGAAGGAACAGGCTGGCTGGAAAAAATCCTTAAAAGAATAATTGCTGGTAAAGGTTCTACAAGCGATCTTGATTTACTTATCACAGTTGCAAACCAGATTGAGGGTAACACAATCTGCGCACTTGGTGAAGCCGCTGCCTGGCCTGTTAAGTTTATGGTTGAAAGATTCCGTGATTATTTTGAACAAAGAGTAAGTAAAGAAATTAGCCTGCCTGTTGCAAACAAAGTACACTCGATGAGAGAAACCGCTTTCCCGCTAGCGGATGTGAAGAATTAGTTATTCTGAACCACTATTTGTTTGCAACAAACAGGACAATCGTATGTTTGCTTTTTTATTTCGACGTCAGTGAGTTGAAGTTCTGTCCCACAATAACTACAAATTACTATATTAATGAATTCCTGGTTCTTAGCCCATGAAAGTTCGCTTGTTTTGGAACTAAAACACGGTTCTGATGCCGAGGTGAATTTATCTGTCAATGTTTCAGGTAATTCATTACTTCTCAAGAAGGTGCAACTAAGTTCCTTTAGGCTTGAGGTGAATACAAGTGGTTCATTTGGATCAGATATCATAATTTCTTTTACTAATAATAGTTCTCCCGTTCCGAGTATTTGAAGTGGTATATGACTTTTTACAGAACGAATGACAACAAGATTTTGAAAAAGAGGCTTTAAGTTTTCCTCCTCGTCTGCGAATAGATCCAAACCATGGCTATATTTCAAACCTGCGACATATAAGTAATCCTGTTTATTAATTTGAAAAAGTAGTTGAGGTGGGCAACAACTAGGACCGCATGGGTTTAGGTAATAAACTGTTTCTGCTTTCATATGTAGTACTTCAACGCTACCCTCTGCAGATACTTTTTTAGCGCTGAATAATCCAAATGCAGATCTTAATGTTTCATATTCTTCCGAAAGTATTTGGCGTACATATCTTGTCACTGAATCTGGTAGATAGGAATTTTTATAAGGTACATCGAAAGCTAAATTTGGAATATTCGTAGAAATTGGTTTTTCCTTACTAATAAGACTTAAAACTAAAAAAAATAAAAGAAATGGACTGAATAGAATTATAAAAAATGAAATGATTATAAATTGAAATACATCCTTTATATTTTCCTTTATAGTCGACATTTCAAAAACATAATGTTTGACTATGTTTATTTGTTTAACTAAAAAACACCAGACCTACAAAATTAGAAACTAAGCATGCCAAAATTTCATCTATATCTGTTCAATAACTCTTTCAACCTGCAGTCGTTCTTGCACCTAATTCTCGGTCTAACATATATAATCCACCTTTATTATCGCCAATCATTTCGAGCTTGTTTATAATTTCCTCAACATTAGCTTCTTCTTCAACCTGCTCAGTAACAAACCACTGCAGGAAGTTATTGGTTGCGTAATTCTTTTCCTGCATTGCCTGTCCGACAAGCTTGTTAATTAATTCGGTTATGTGCTTTTCGTGAGCGAGAGTATCCTTAAAGACTTCCATAATTGATTTCCAGTTTGTTTTCGGTGCTGCTATTGCTTTCAAATTTACTTTGCCGCCGGTCTGATTAATAAAATCGTAGAATTTCATTCCGTGCATGTATTCTTCCTGCGACTGTATTTTGAACCATTGTCCAAATCCTTTAAGATTTTTTTCTTCAAAATAAGCAGCCATAGATAAATACAAATAAGAAGAATATACTTCCTCGTTTAAATGGTTATTGAGCGAGTCGAGCATTTTTTTAGATATCATTTTTAACCTCTTTCTATTTTTATTTTTTTTGCAATGATTTTCTGCAAATATAATGAAAGTGAATTAAACTCTTGACTTAAACAAAATTGGGAATTGCAGGGTTCACAATTATTAAAGATATCTTTACTAAATAAAGAATTTCTTTGTGATTCTTTGAGGCTTTGTGTCTTTGTGGCTAAAATTGTCTTAAAAGGTAATTGCCACAAAGACTCTAAGACACAAAGTTGAAAATACAATGAGTTACTCTCTGATTTCTTTATTAAATAAATTTTGTGATACACCACTTTCTACCATAATTGTGAATTGAAAATACCTCCTCGTTTAGCTAACTTTGCCAAGTTTTTCAAATCAAATCTTATAATCAAGGAGATACAAAAATGGCTGTAAAAGTAGCAATAAATGGATTCGGTAGAATTGGTCGTCTTGTTCTGCGTGCAATGGCAGATAAAGGTGTTTTAGGAAAAGATATTGACATCGTTGCAGTAGTCGATGTTGTAAATGATGCTAAATATTTCGCTTACCAGTTAAAGTATGATTCTGTTCATGGAACATTCAAAGGAGAAATTAGTTCAAAGAAAAGCAAAGCTGATTTGGAAGTTGATGACACACTCGTAATCAACGGCGAGGAAACAAAATGTATTCTCGCAACAAAAGATCCATCACAGCTTCCCTGGAAAGATCTGGGTGTTGATATTGTGATTGAATCAACCGGACTGTTCACAGATTCAGAAAAAGCAAAGGGACATTTGACTGCTGGTGCAAAAAGAGTTCTGATATCTGCTCCCGGTAAAGGCGATGTGAAAACAGTTGTAATGGGTGTTAATGATAATGAACTGAAACCTGAACATAAAATTATATCCAACGCATCGTGCACAACTAACTGTCTGGCTCCGGTTGTTCACGTTTTGCTTAAAGAGGGAATTGGTGTTGAAGTTGGAATTATGACAACGATCCATTCATACACGGCAACTCAGAAAACTGTTGACGGTCCTTCAAAGAAAGATTGGAGAGGCGGAAGAGCTGCCGCAATAAATATTATTCCTTCAACTACCGGTGCAGCAAAAGCTGTTGGTGAAGTGCTTCCATCTACTAAAGGTAAGCTAACAGGAATGTCATTCAGAGTTCCAACTGCTAATGTTTCGGTTGTCGATCTGACTTTTCGTTCAACAAAAGATACTTCAATAAAAGAAATTGATGAATTGTTAAAGAAAGCTTCAAAGACTTATATGAATGGAATTCTTGGTTACACAGAAGAAGAGCTTGTGTCGACTGATTTCAACCATGATGAACGTTCTTCAATTTATGATTCACTTGCAACAATGCAGAATAACTTCAAAGATGAAAAAAGGTTTTTCAAAATTGTTACCTGGTATGATAACGAATGGGGTTACTCTCACAGATGTGTTGACTTGTTGATGAAAATGACGAAAATGTAAGTTATTTGTCATTCTGGAAAGTTTCGAAAGAACGAAGTTCTAGCGAACTTGTCCAGAATCTGACTGTGATTTTTCTCTTCAGATTCCGGACTCATTACATTCGCCGGAATGACGGAAAGAATAAAAAATAATTTGATAAAAATAAATTCTGATCAAACTAACGGTATACTAGAATGAACAAACTTTCAATAGATAAAGTAGAATTAAAAAATAAAAGAGTTCTCGTCAGAGTGGACTTCAATGTTCCTTTGGATGAGAACCTTAATGTAACAAATGATATCCGTATTGTTGAATCACTTCCAACAATTAAGAAGATAATTGCTTCCGGCGGCAAAGCAATTTTGATGAGTCATCTTGGAAGACCAAAAGGAGAACGCAAACTAGAATTCAGTTTGAAACCTGCTGCTGAAAGATTAGAAAAATTACTTGGTAAAGAAGTTAAATTAGCTCCTGATTGTATTGGTGCTGAAACAGAAAAGCTGGTAAATGAAATGAAAGCCGGCGATGTGGTTCTTCTTGAAAATCTTCGCTTCCACAAACAAGAAGAAAAGAATGATCCTGATTTTGCAAAGCAATTAGCAAATCTTGGCGATGTTTACATCAATGATGCATTTGGAAGTGCACACAGAGCTCACGCTTCGACCGAAGGAGTAACAAAATATATTAAAATCTGTGCAGCCGGTTACCTGATGCAAAAGGAATTAGATTATCTTGGCAGTGCTTTGGCAAATCCAAAAAGACCTTACTGTGCAGTTCTCGGCGGTGCAAAAATCTCCGGTAAGATAGATGTGATAAATAATCTGATGGATAATGTTGACATACTAATTGTTGGTGGAGGGATGGCTTTTACCTTCTTTAAAGCTCAAGGAAAAGAAATTGGTAAATCTCTGCTTGAAGCAGAAAAGCTTGATTTGGCTAAAGAACTTTTAGAAAAAGTGAAATCATCCAAATTAAAATTCTTACTTCCAGTTGATGTTGTTGTTGCAGATGAATTCAAAAATGAATCTCCTGCAATTACCGTTGATGTCGATAAAATTCCTGCTGACAAAATGGGATTGGATATAGGACCAAAATCAATTAAGTTATTTTCTGATGAATTGATGAAATCGAAGACGATTGTATGGAACGGCCCGATGGGTGTTTTTGAAATGGAAAACTTTGCTAAAGGAACATTTGCTGTAGCAGAGTCTCTTGCCAAAGCTACTGAAAGCGGTGCTATAACAGTAATTGGTGGCGGGGATTCAGCAGCAGCAATTGCAGATGCCGGACTTGAGAAAAAAGTTTCTCACGTCTCAACCGGAGGTGGTGCATCACTTGAATTCCTTGAAGGAAAAGTTCTTTCCGGTGTTGCGGCTTTAACTGATGCGTAAATAGTGAAAACAATTAAGGAAACTTTTTGAACAATTCTTACAAACCTTTTGGCGGATTTAGTGTATTCCCTCCGGTGATTAAAAATCTTCTAATCATCAACGTTGCAGTATTTTTTATACAGATAGTTAGTGAAAATTTTCTCGTTGGACCTGGCTTTAAGCTTTCAGATATGATTATGAAATATTTTAGTTTGATTCCAGTGGAGGGGTACGTAGCTGGAAGGATAGGTTCTGAACAAATTATTTGGAATTTTTTACCATGGCAATTGATTACTTACCAGTTTATGCATGGCAGTTTCACTCATATTCTCTTCAATATGTTCGCTTTATGGATGTTCGGGATGGAGATTGAAAATTACTGGGGAGCAAAAAAATTCCTCATTTACTATCTGCTGTGTGGCGTGGTGGCTGGAATGTTTCAATTGTTTTTAACTCCTATTCTTGGATCCTCTCTTGCACCTACAATTGGTGCTTCCGGTGCTGTTTATGGAGTTTTAATTGCATTCGGATTAATGTTCCCTGATAGATACATCTTCCTATATTTCCTTGTTCCGGTTAAAGCTAAATATCTTATTGGATTTTTAATTGTGTTAGAATTTATGCTTGTTGACAGCGCACAAAGTAATGTTGCTCATCTTGCTCACCTTGGCGGTGCCTTGGCTGGTTTCCTATTCATTCTATTTGATAAAAGCATTGATGTTCCGCTTAAAAGAATGTTAAACATTTCCGGCTACCGTAGAACTAATACATTCAATAATCCATTTAGTGGACTTTCTGATAAGTTCAAAAAGAGAAGTCAGAATATTGAGGACGCTAATTATTATGATCTCAATCAGAAAAAGGAAGGCGAAGAAATATCCCAGCAAGAAATTGACGAAATACTAGATAAGATCAGTCAGTCAGGTTATCAAAACTTATCTGAACGGGAGAAGAAAATTCTTTTTGAAGCTAGCAAGAAGATGAATTGAAGCAAGCAATTAAAAAAGTAAAAATTAAAAATTATAAAAGCCATTCGCTATTGTGACCTAAACTCAAAACCATCAATCAACCAGGCATAGATAGTTGAATTAACGCTTGATTGACTGAATGAAATTAATGAATTATAAATTTTTTGCCATATCGTTATTCATTATCCTCTCAGCCTGCGATAAGGGACCTCCAATTCCTGAGGAAAAATTTATCAAAGTTTATGTTGATTTATTAATTGTTCAGGACACAACAACCGCTGTTACATTTTCTCTGGATTCAGTTAAGGAATTAGTCTTTACAAAACACGATATTTCTCGCAAACAGTATGATGAAACAATTAATTATTACAACTCACAACCAGAAAAGTGGGTCGCATTTTTTGATAGTGCTACTGCTTATGCAGAGGGTTTAAAGAAGGAAGCTGAGAAGCAGCCTTAAATTGTGCGATAGCTATTCTTATTTCGGGATATGTAATTTTTGAGGGTAACCTTTCCTTTAATTCTTTCAGATTAGTAAATCCTTTTTTTGCTTCACTTAATATTATCTGAAGAATATCTTTTTTTACAAGCGAAGAAATATCAACATCCGGATCAAACTCAACTATAGTTTCAATCTGCATAGAAATGACTGCTTCGGAAAGTTTTCTTGTCTCAGCAATTTCCTTCAGCGTATATTTTTTTTGAATGAGCTTTTTCGTTTCAATAATGTTTTGCGGAAGTTCCTGCTTCGCTTCAGTTTCTGTTTTTTGTGGGGCACTCGGTTTGTAGCTGCTTATAATCTCAAGAAAGTCATTCCCAAGTTTATTGAACATACGACTGTTGAATCCGTTAATGTTCATCAACTCAAATTTGCTCTTAGGTTGCAATCTTGCCACTTCCCGCAATACATTATCAGGACAAATCAAATAACCCGATTGCATAAACCTATCAGCAGCTTTTTTTCTTGCTTCGCGCAACAAGTTAAAAAGGTATAATTCATCATCGTAACCTTTAGAGACTTGATTCGTTCTATTGTCATCATACGTTCTTTCTGATTTAACTTTATCAACATTTGGAAGACTTAAATAATTTCTCTTGCCTAAACTTTTTAAAATCTTTCTTTTTGAAATTAGATCAGCAAGAACACCTTTTATTTCTGCTGTAGAAAAATTTTTGCATGTACCAAAGTGTTTAAAAAATGCGGCACTCTCTTTTACTTTTTCACCTCGCAGCAGATTGACTAAAAAATTCTCGGGAATTTCTTCATTTGCTTCTTCAAGAGTTTCTAATATTATTTCAGAGAGATAAGCAGAAGAGGAGTCCTTTAGTTTTCCGGCAGATATACAATTATCGCACTTGCCGCATCTGTAATCAGTAACATTCTCACCAAAATAATTGAGAATATTTTTGAAGCGGCATTCATTTGTAAACACAAACTCGAGCATTTTATCCAGCTTATGCTGGGAGTTAAGGTAGCTTTCGTTTATTAATTTATAATTTAGAATTAATTTCTCAGCATCAACTCTTTGAGTTGTCAGGACAACAGTTTCTTTAGCTATTGCCTGAGTAAAGGAAATGATTCCCATATTGTCAAGAACATTCATTGAATCAAGAAAAATTTGTTCGGGAATTAATAATTTGTTTGCAAGATGTGAAGCTGAAATTTTTATTGGATTACTCAAAATATTGCTGCCATATTCCCTAAGTAATGAAATCAGAATATTTGCTAATTCCTGGTAAGAAGAATCTTGAACGAATTGTCTCAGCATTTCCTTACTAAACAATACTTGTATTGAATCCTTTTTATCATATTCAGAAACCTGACGGATGTATCCTGAATTTTCCAGATATTTAAGTGCCGAGTGAAGCAGGCCGGATGAAACTTCAGTACCCACATATTTTACAATATATTCTCTGTCAACAATTAGCTCTTTGTCAATTGAGCTGCCAACAGCAACACGGTTATAATCGCAAACAGCCTTATAAATTTTTTGAATAAGATCTTTATTGGGATGAGAATTGGAAATAAAAAAGTTCTGGATTGCCATGTCGGATTCATCATGGAGTAAGTAACAGAATGATTCTTTCCCATCTCGTCCTGCTCTTCCAATTTCTTGATAAAAACTTTCTATTGAACCGGGAGTATTGTAATGAATTATTAACCTGATATCAGCTTTGTCAATTCCCATCCCGAATGCGTTAGTTGCAGCAATGATTTCAGTTCTGCCCTGAATGAATTCTTCCTGGACACGCCTTCTTTCAGGTGCAGTTAATCCTGCATGATAATAATTGCAGTGAATTCCTTTTATGTTCAGGAATTCTGCAACTTCCTCTGTCTTTTTTCTTGAAGTCGAATAAATTATTGCAGGTCCGTTGATATCCTTAAAAAGTTCAAGACATTTTTCCTTTTTCTTTTTAGAAAGAAGAACTCTGATATGAAGATTTTCCCGTTCAAACCCTCTTACAAATATTTTAGCCTCTTTAAAGTCAAGCTGTAAGACAATATCTTCTCTAACCTCCGGAGTTGCGGTGGCAGTAAAACCAGAAACTTTTTTTACTCCAATATGATCAATAAATTCTTTTATCTTCAAATAGCTTGGTCTGAAGTTGTGTCCCCATTCACTAATGCAATGAGCTTCATCAACAAAAAGGTTTTTTGGTTTTAATTCTTTAATTCGTTCGGCGAACTTGAGACTCTCTGCCTTTTCAGGTGCAAGATAGAGGAGTTTAATGCTTCCGAGAGCAATGTTATTCAGCACATTTTCTGTTTCCGAATAAGTCATTGTGCTGTTAATGAAAGCAGCGACTTCTTTTTTTCGGTTCAAGCCATCAACCTGGTCTTTCATCAGCGCAATAAGTGGCGAAATTATGATAGAAAAATTTTCCGATAGTAGTGCTGGTATCTGGTAACAAATTGACTTCCCGGCACCGGTAGGAAGCACAACAAGTACATTGTTGTATTTGATGACTGCTTCAATTATTTCAAGCTGTCCGGTTCTGAAGTTATCATATCCGAAGAATTCTTGCAGTATTTTAAGAGGGTTTTCCAGAGTCGGCACCGTATTTGTTTGTTATATCCTAGCCATAGGTTTATTTTTAAACCGAGATATTATTTAAATAATGATAATTATTCCTTTAACATAATATATATTCAAAAAATCAATTCAGCACATTACCTTCAATATAATTTCTCTCAAGTTATAAATAATCAGGAGTTTTCCTTATGAAAGTATTTTTTTATTTGATTCTTTTTTTTGTAGTAGCAGGCAATAGTTTTCCGCAGACTACTTACACAGACATCCTCATTGAAAATTCGATTTACTCTGAGGCTCCAGCTGAAATTCAGCAGACAAAACCATTTATAAGACAAAGATGGTTCTTTGAACAGAGAGCCTATCCGAATAATTTTATTCCAGAGAATGCTTATGCTAACGCAATGAATCAACGTGATGAGCTGAGGATTCAAAATTCTGATAGAGTGCCGAACATAAATTGGGTTAGTCTTGGACCAACGCCGGGGTATTATTTCAACTATGGAAATATTTCTTCACGAGTAGTTACAGGAGCATTTCATCCAACAAATCCAAGCACAATTTATATCGGACCAGCAAACGGCGGTGTCTGGAAATCAACTGACAGCGGAGTTAATTGGACACCTTTGACCGATGATCAACCATCAATGTCAATGGGTGCAATAGCTATCGACCCAACCAATCCTGATATTATTTATGCAGGAACGGGTGAAGCTACTTACAGCGGCGCATCATATTATGGAAGAGGCTTATTAAAATCTACTGATGCGGGTGCGTCCTGGCAGCATATTACAAATGGCTTACCAGCATCTTCATACTTTTCCAGAATTAAAATCCGACCAAATCATCCAAATGAGCTTCTTGCTGCACTTGGTTCAGGAGGTTTACTCAGAAGCACGAATTCTGGTGTGAACTGGACTACATTGGTTAGTGGCAGATGCGATGATGTAGTTTTCACTTTTACCGGTGATACCGCATTTGCGGTAGGATCCGGAATTGGTTTTAGAAGATCACTGGATGGCGGCCAAACTTTTACAGTGTTTGGAACCGGGTTAGGCACCGGGGTAAGAACCCATTTTGATCTATGCCTTGCCCAACCAGCATTTATGTATGCCTCAGTGCATGTTAGCGGGAATGTTAATCTATTTAAGTCAACAAACTATGGTGCTAACTGGACTCAGCTTACAACCTCATCTGCATTTCAAAATCAGGGAGGACAGGCATGGTATGATTTGTATTGCAGAGTTAATCCGGTTAATCCAAATTTAGTTTATGTTGGAACAATAGATATATGGCGTACGACAGACGGTACCACTTTTACAAACATCACAAACGGTTATGCAGGTGGATATGTTCATGTCGATCAACACTTTTTATTTTTCCATCCAATAGATCCAAATACAGTTATATCATGCAATGATGGAGGAATCTGGCGATCTACCGATAGTGGAAATAGCTTCACCAACTTAAATCAGAATTTAACGCTGACACAATTTTATAGAATAGCTGCAAGTCCATTTACACCAAGCCGTATTTTGGGCGGAACACAGGATAATGGAACCCAGCAAACCTACTCCGCACTAAACTGGGCTGCTGCTTATGGCGGTGATGGAGGAGAAGTATGCTTCAATCCATTCAATTCAAATTTTATTCTTGGTGAAACTCAGAACGGTGGAATATTCAGAACGACAAACGGTGGCACTTCCTGGAGCAGTGCAACGAGTGGTATCAGCACAAGTGAGAATGTTGCATGGGTTGCCCCAATAATTGCTCATCCAACTACAGACGGAACTTTTTATGTTGCAAGACAGCGCGTTTATCGCTCAACTAATAACGGTGGAGCCTGGACAGCAATATCAGCAAACGTAAACGGAACAAGTGCTGTTAGGGAGATGGCAATCAGTAAATCAAATTCAAATATTTTGTACGCATCGACAGGTTCAAGCATATTTCTTTCAACTGATGCCGGCGCTACTTTCACCAATAAAACAAGCGGTTTACCTGGCAGAACAATAACTTCCATTAATGTTCATCCAACTGATGAGAATATTACCATTTTAACTTTCTCCGGTTTTGGAACCAGCAAGGTTTACAAGACAACGAATATGGGAACAACCTGGTTTAGTATTAACGGCGACTTGCCAGATTCACCTGTGAATGATGGTTTTATTTATACTTACGATGCACTCAATCCAAATACATATTTTGTTGCTACTGATATCGGTGTTTTCTTAACTCAAGATGATGGCACTAGTTGGGTAGAGCTCAAAAACAATCTTCCCAACACTGTTATTATTCATCTTGATTACACCCATTCAAACCAGATGATGAGAGCAGGAACTCACGGCAGAGGAGTTTATGAAGCATTCATAGATTTTACAGTGCCTGTTGAACTTTCATCTTTCACTGCAGAAACGGGAGTAAATAAGGTTGAATTAAACTGGACTACCGCAACCGAGACAAACAACAATGGTTTTGAAATCGAAAGAAAACTGAAAAACCAGGAGTGGGTTACAATTGCGTTTGTAAAGGGGAATGGCACAACTACTGAAATCCAGAATTACAATTATGTGGATGATTATTCTTCACTGCCTTATGAAGGGACTATCTTATACAGATTAAAGCAAATCGATTATAATGGAACTTTTGAGTATTCAGAGCAGGTAGCAGTCAACTTAACTTTTATACCTTCGGATTATTATGTATCACAAAATTATCCAAACCCGTTCAATCCTTCTACAACCATTAAATATTCTTTACCGGTTGAAAGCTTTATAAGAATTAATATTTACAACGCACTCGGTGAAGTGATTGAAGAATTGGTTTCGAAAACTCAAAGCTATGGTAATTATGAAGTAACCTGGAATGCTCAGAATTATTCTTCAGGAATTTATTATTATTCATTTGAAGTGAATAGTTCTGATGGTTCGCAATCTCATCGCGAGATGAAGAAAATTGTCTTTCTGAAGTAACAAAAAGATTAAATATTATTTCTTTGAAGAGGCTGTCTCAAAAGTAATGTTTTCTCGATAATTTTTCTGATTCCATCAGAAAAAAACTCGAAAACCGAAAAAAATAAAAGGTTCTCGAGTAATGAAATGTATCGAGAGAACCATTTGAGACAGCCTCTTTTTATTATAAAAAAGCTGTTTGAAAATGTAATAACCTGTATTGTGTCACCATTTAGTTTTAAAAAGAAGGATTGATTATAATTTTATTTTTGCTAAGTTAAACTCAGTAAAAAGGAAAAATTTCGGTGAGAATAAAAATTGAATCTGAATTTCTTCCTATCCCACGCTTAAACTACGATTCATTAGGAAGAACACAAACCACAACACACCACAAGGTTATCCGGTTAACCGCAAGATTTTTTATCAGGAGGGAAAAATGAAATTGATTAAACTTTATTTAATATTTTCTTTTGCGCTGCTAACTATTACAAATATTTTTGGACAAGCAGCAGTTGATATTCAAATTATGGTACACGATAATGCAGGTTTGTCATATCCATTATGGTTTGGATTAGACCTTGCAGCAACAGATAGTATTGATCCTGCTTTGGGAGAATCTGATCTACCACCTCCACCACCGGCAAATGTATTTGATGCACGTTGGTGGATTCCACCGTTTAATGGTTCATTATCTTCCTGGAGAGATTACAGATCACCATTTAATTTCCCTTTTACAGGGAACAAAATGCACGTCATAAAATTTCAAACAACAGATTTTCCAATAACAATCAGTTGGAGTTTACCATATATAATAAGTCCATCAAGTTACTTAAGGGATCCGTTTGGTGGGGCTTTTATAAATGTTAGCTTTTCAGGGACAGACAGTGTAGTTATAAACTGGTCTTTTATTCCATGGGTTGAAGTGTCAATTGACTATTGGTCAACAGTGCCTGTTGAGCTAGCTTCGTTTACTGCTTCAGTTTTACAAAATGAAAACGCAGTTCAGTTAAATTGGAAAACAGCAACTGAAATCAATAATTCAGGTTTTACTATCGAAAGAAATTCAATCGCAAATCCGAAATCCGAATTTCGAAATTCGAATTGGACTGCAATTGGTTTCGTTCCGGGATTTGGAACGACTATAGAACCGAAGTCTTATTCTTTCATTGATGAGAATGTTACAACCGGAACTTACAAATACCGGCTCAAGCAAATTGATTTTGATGGATCATTCACATATTCAAATGAAATAGAAGTGCAAGTTGATTTTTCTCCGAAAGAATTGGTGCTTTATCAGAATTACCCGAATCCATTCAATCCATCTACAACAATAAAGTATTCATTACCGGTTGAAAGCTTTGTACGAATTAATATTTATAACGCACTTGGTGAAATAATAGAAGAGTTGGTTTCGAAGTCTCAAAGCTATGGTAATTATGAAGTAACCTGGAATGCTCAGAATTATTCTTCAGGAATTTATTATTATTCATTTGAAGTAAATAGTTCTGATGGTTCCCAATCGCACAGGGAGATGAAGAAAATTGTCTTTCTGAAGTAACAAAAAGATTAAATATTATTTCTTTGAAGAGGCTGTCTCAAAAGGACAGCCTTTTTTGTTTTGTGACAAGGAGCATCTCTTAATATTTATTTAACAGGTCTTAATCGATCAAGACAATTTTTCTACTGTTAAAACATCAATAATATAGTTAATTTTGGGTAGTCTTTATTTGCAAATATTGAATTACAAGAACTGTTCGAACTTCAATGCGTATCTCCAAAATTAAGCACACATAAAATTCTCAAAAGAAAAAATTATAAAGGTTTATTAAATGCCGGAAAAAGAACTAAAGTTAGAAGATTTATTAAAGTCTAGTCCTAAAATGGATGAACAGGACAAAATAAATGAGATTGCCATTATAGGAGCCGGAGTGATGGGGCAGGGAATTGCCCAAACTATTTCTGCTGCAGGTATGGATGTTCTGCTGATTGAAAAAAATGAAAAAAAATTAAAACAATCCAAAGCAATGCTTTCAGAGTCTATTGATCGTGAAATAAAACGTTGGGCGATGACAAAATCTGACAAGAAGGCTATTCTTAGCAGAATTAATTGGGATATAAACTTTGATAAAATTGCTGATCGGGATTTAATAGTAGAAGCTGTTGATGAAGACTACGATTTAAAAGTAAACATTTTTTCCCAGCTGGATAAGCAAGCAAAGAAGGATTGTATTTTTGTATCCAACACTTCCACACTAAGCTTAACAAAGCTTGCGGAAACAACCAGCAGACCGGATAAAATGATCGGACTTCACTTTTTAAATCCCGTTCCTAAAATACCGGTAGTTGAAGTTGTTAAATGTTTGCATACATCGAATGAAACGATTGCAAAAGTTAAAACCTTTGTTTCAAACATCGGAAAAACTCCTGTAGAGGTTTATGAATATCCCGGGTTTGTAACGACGAGGGCAATTGTTCCATTGTTGAACGAAGCAATGCATATTTTGCAGGAAGGCATTGCTACTGCAAAGGATATCGATACTGCAATGAAGCTTGGCTACAACTTCCAGCAGGGTCCTCTCGAAATGGCAGATAGTATGGGTCTAGATGAAGTTCTTGCATGGATGGAAACTCTTTGGAAAACTTTGGGAGAACCAAGGTATAGGGCTTGTCCAATCATTCGTAAGCTTGTTCGTGAGCAAAAATTAGGTAAAAAAAGCGGGGAAGGTTTTTATAAATACGACGAGCACGGAAATATTATCAACTAATTTTTTTTTAACTTAAAATTATAAAGCGAAAAATGAAAGTACTTGTATTAAATTGCGGAAGTTCATCAATAAAATATCAATTCATTGAAACAGATACAGAATTGGCACTGGCAAAAGGTATTGTTGATAGAATCGGAATGAGCGGAGCAGTTTTGTCTCATTCGAGATACGATGGAGACAGCATTAAGATAGCAGGTGAAATTCTTGATCATCAAATAGCAATTGAATATGTAGTTGCTATCCTCCTTAGTAAAACCCATGGAGTAATATCAGATATAAAAGAAATAGATGCAATTGGCCATCGTGTTGTTCATGGTGGTGAATCATTTACTGGTTCGGTGCTGATCAATGAGGAAGTGATAAAAGTGCTACAGGATAATATTGAACTTGCACCTCTTCACAATCCTCCAAACATAAAAGGTATACAAGCTGTTACCAGACTTTTACCAAACACTCCACAGGTCGGGGTATTCGACACAGCATTTCATTCAAAGATGCCGCCTCGTTCTTATTTATATGGTATTCCTTACGAATTATATAAGAAACATAAAATAAGAAGATATGGATTTCACGGAACGTCTCATCTTTTCGTTTCACAAAAAACAGCTGAGTTGATGGGAAAAGATGTTAGCCAGTTAAAAATTATAACTGCTCATCTGGGAAACGGCTGCAGTATGGCTGCTGTGGATAATGGAATTTCAGTTGATACAACTATGGGATTTACTCCACTGGAAGGCTTACTAATGGGAACAAGAAGCGGTGATCTCGATCCATCACTGATTCTTTACATAATGGGGAAAGAAGGCCTATCTCTTAGCGAAGCAGGAACACTTCTTAACAAACATTCTGGCTTAATTGGTATTAGTGGGGAGAGCAGTGATATGCGCGAAATTCTTGCTTCAGTTAAAGACGAGCAGAAGAGATCTATTTATGCTTTCGAGATATTCTGTTATCGAATCAAGAAATACATTGGAGCTTATACCGCCGCAATGGGTGGGTTGGATGCACTCGTTTTTACAGGCGGTATTGGTGAAAATGCTGCTGAGGTTAGAGAAGAAGTTTGTAAAAATATGGAGTATCTCGGGATAAAGCTTGACAGGCTCAAAAGTGAAAGCCGTGAAATCCAGATTTCTGATAATTCATCAAAAGTGAAGGTTTTTCGTATTCCAACCAATGAAGAGTTGGTAATTGCAATGGATACTGCAAAAATTGTGAGCGAACATGTGCATAAATTAGAATAAATGTTTTATTTTAATTTTTGCCAATCAATATATCTTTAATTTTACTTAAGAGGTAAATTATGGATGCCGGATTAAAAAATAAGACTGTTCTCATTACTGCATCAAGCATGGGTATAGGAAAAGCAATTGCTGAGATGTTTGCTGAGGAAGGTTGTAAGTTAGCGATATCGTCGCGTTCAAAAGAGAATTTATTATCCACTGCAGCTGAACTAAAAGAAAAATACAGGATTGAGCCATTCTGGTCTGTTTGTGACTTGAATAAGCAAAAAGATATTGAGAACACTTTCAATGCGGTTAGTGCTCATTTTGGAAACATTGATATACTTGTAAACAATTGCGGCGGTCCGGTGCCAGGTTTGTTTCAACAGCTGGAAGAGGAAGACTGGAACAATGCTTATGAGCAAGTACTTCTTAGTGCCGTCCGATTTTCTAAATTAGTTTTACCTGGAATGATGGCAAGCAATTGGGGACGAATAATTAATCTGACTTCGATTTCTGTAAAGCAGCCGGTAGACAATTTAATTTTATCGAATTCCCTTCGTGCGGGAGTTACAGGATTCACAAAATCGCTTAGTAACGAGGTTGCAAAATTTAATATAACAGTTAACAATGTTGCTCCGGGAATGACATTGACAGCACGCCTCTACGAACTAGCAGTAGTTGAAGCAAAAGAAAAGGGCAAGTCGCATGAAGAAATTTTGGTTGAAATGGCTAAACGAATTCCACTGAATCGTTTAGGCAGACCTGAAGAGATTGCATCAGTTGTATTGTTTCTTGCATCGAAGCAAGCTAGCTATGTAACAGGTGTCACCATTCAGGTCGATGGTGGTTACATAAAAAGTGTTTATTAATTTTTTTTGAAAGATATGAAACAACAAATAGAAATAATTGTACCTCCTGAAAAAATTCACGAAGATAGTTTCTTTCGTTATATCGCCTCAAGGAAGCTTGGAATCAGTCAGGAAGAAATAACTGCTATTGTTCCGATACGCAGATCAGTTGATGCCCGTAAGTCTCCTGTTTTTCATTTGATGGTTGATGTTTACGTTGGTGAAAATCCCAAAAAAGATAAACCAAGGTACATTTACAATCCGGTTAATGGTAAGAAAAAAGTTATAATTGTTGGATTTGGACCATCCGGAATGTATGCAGCACTAAGGCTTATCGAACTTGGTATTAAACCGATAGTTCTTGAGAGAGGTAAAGATGTACAAACAAGGCGAAGAGATTTACGTTTACTTCAGCGGGAACAAATTGTCAATCCTGACTCCAATTATTGTTTCGGTGAGGGAGGAGCTGGTACATACAGCGATGGTAAACTTTATACCAGAGCAGTTAAGAGAGGCAACGTATCAAAAATATTAGAAATTTTTATTCAGCATGGCGCCCATCCGGATATTTTAGTCGATACTCACCCGCATATTGGCTCGAACAAATTACCCAAAATCATTGCAGCTGTTAGACAAACGATTCTGAATGCAGGTGGTGAAATACATCACGGCGCACGTGTAACGGACTTTATTATCAAGAATAATAAACTTAAAGGTGTGGTTACTGCTAATAAGGAATATCTCGGAGATGCTGTTATTCTGGCTGCCGGTCATTCGGCTAGGGATATTTTTTATCTTCTTGATAGCAAAAAAATAAAAATTGAAGCAAAGCCCTTTGCGATGGGTGTTAGAATCGAACATCCACAACCGCTGATAAATGAAATTCAATATCATACTAAAATAAAACCTGAAAACCTGCCAACGGCAAACTATAGTCTGGCTAGCAATATTGATGGAGCAGGAGTGTACTCATTTTGTATGTGTCCGGGAGGAATCATAGTACCAGCGATGACTTCACCGGGTGAGATAGTAGTTAACGGAATGTCTATGTCAAAAAGAGATTCTCCTTTTGCTAATTCTGGTCTTGTTGTTGAAGTAAAAGAAAATGATTGGGATAAAGAAAGCAATGATTCTCGATTTGCTGCATTGGAACTTCAGCAGAAGCTGGAACAGCACGCTTTTAAGCTCGCAGGTTTTTCATTATCTGCACCTGCACAGAGGGCAACTGATTTTGTAGAAGGAAAATTTTCTCAATCATTACCGAAAACATCGTACATTCCCGGTGTAACATCTGCAAGACTTGATGAAGAGCTTCCTGCATTCATGGTTAAAAGACTAAAAAAAGCTTTGAAAGACTTTAACAAGAGAATGTGGGGCTATCTTTCCACCGAAGCTATTTTGGTTGGTGTAGAAAGCCGGACAAGTTCACCAATAAGAGTCCCGAGGGATAGAGAAACTTTTATGCATGTTGAAGTTAATGGTTTATTCCCTTGCGGTGAAGGTGCCGGCTATGCTGGTGGTATTGTTTCTTCAGCAATTGATGGGGAGAATTGCGCTGATGCTGTAAATAAATATTTAGAATAAATATTATTCTTTCACATTATTATTTAATAAAAAACAGCCCGAAGATTTTATGTTTATCGGGCTGTTGACATAGCATCTGCAAGGAGGCTAGAATGCAGACACTTAATTTTAACCAAAGAATATTTAAAACTTAAGCAGCCTTTACTGCTTCCTGAACTTTGTTGAATTCTGCAAGTATTTCAATTTTAATTTCGTTGCTTACTACAATGCCGCCTGCTTCGGTAAGCGCATTCCACTCAAGACCAAAATCAAAACGATTTAATTTACCGCGCACTTCAAAACCTGCAACCTCTGTTCCGCCAAATCCAGCAACTGTTCCGTTGTAGATTACATCAAGAATAATTTCTTTTGTAACTCCGCGTAATGTTAGATTACCAATTACATGCATTTCGTGATCAGAAATTTTCTTAATTGATTTTGAGACAAAAGTCATCTTTGGGTATTTCTCAGCACCAAAAAAATCAGCAGATTTTAAATGGCCATCACGCTGATCGTTCTTGGTATCTATACTGTTAATGTCAGCTTCGAAATTAATCTTTGCATCGCTGAAATCATCTTTACTAGTTTCGATAACTGCATCGAATTTGCTGAAATGTCCGGTTACAGTTGAAACCACAAGATGCTTTACTTTAAAGTTTATTTCAGAATGTGCTGGGTCTATTTTCCAGGTTGTCATTGTTTTTATCCTCTGTTTTATTATTGATGATTGATTTTAGTTATTAAAACAAAAATATCAGAGATATAGTTCCGGCACATTCACTTAGGGTAAAAAATGGGATTAACATATGGTAATTTTGATAATTGATCATTATTCTCTATGGTTCTTTATGCCTTCTTTGTGGAACTCGGTGTATGGATTAAAAGGAATGGCTGCACAGAGAACCGCAGAGAAATCAGAGAGGCACAGAGTTATTTTTGTGAGATCTCTTTTCTTATCCTGCTTAAGGATTGTGGAGTGATACCAAGGTAGGAAGCAATATGGTTTGTGGCACCTGTTCAAAAAGTTTCGGGTAAGTTTTTACGAATTTAAGATATCTTTCTTCTGCAGAAGTGCTGAGTGAGTCTGTTATTCGCTGTTGAGTAGCAACGTGGTTTGATTCAATTAGAATGCGGAAGAACCGTTCTATCTTTGGACAAACGTCGAGCATATTTTCTCTCTCTGATTTATCCAGCAGCAATACTTCAGAATCCTGAAGAGCATCAATATTGTAAGTTGCTGGCAAACCAGATAAAAAGCTGTTCAAATCTGATACCCACCAGTCCTCAATTGCAAACTGAATAATGTGTTCTGAACCTTTGTTATCAATTGTATATTCACGAAGGCTGCCGGAATTTACAAATCCAATATTTTTACAAACTTCACCCTCGTGGAGGAGAAACTGCTTTTTTCTCATCTTTTTTGGAACAAAGAACTTAGAAATAATGTCAAACTCTTCATCAGAAATGTGAACTCTTTTTTCTATATGCTTTCGAAGTAAATCGAACATAGTGTCACTCTGGTAGAATTTTCAAATTTTTAAGTATTAAGTAAACAATCTCGATTCTTGCTTTGGCAAATTCCTTGTTCTCAGAATTCTTTGTTTGAATACAATTAGCAAAGTAATAGACATCATTACCTTTTTCAACATATCCAACATACCAGCCGATGTTTGTGTCATTCTGTTCGCCCCAGCCGGTTTTTGCTCGGGCAACATAACCCAAAGTGTCTTTCGCTATCATAATGTTTTTTACAATATCAATTGATCTTTGAGAAAAGGGAAGCATGTTATCGTGAATTCTTCTTAAAAAGTGAATCTGCTGTTCAGGTGAAATACGAAGTCCACCACTTAACCAAAACCTAGCTATTCCACCCGAGGTATCTGCGTTACCGTAATTTATTTTGTCGAGCCAGTATTTCATTTTCTCTCCACCGACTCGCCTTGCAAGTTCCTGGTAATACCAGACTGTTGAATTTTTAAAGGCTGTCTTTAAATCTTGCTCTGTGTTCCAGGCAGGAACACGTCGTGAAATACTGTCCCACGGAATAATAAAATTCTCATCTTTAATCACATCTGTTTCTAAACCTATTAATGAATTGCAAATCTTGAATGTTGATGCAGGTGTAAATGGTTGTTTGAATTGTGACTTGTTGTAAAAAATATATTTGTTGTTTGTCTGATCAAAAAGAACAAAAGAACCTTCGACGTTATACTGCTCGTAGTATTTTTTTAAGTCATCCCTGGATTCGGTTGTTTGTGCACTATTACAAATCGCAATAATAATAATGACAAGAATCGTAAGACCTATTGTTCGACTCATTGTTTTCATTCTATCCCTGCATCATTTATCTCAATCCAATATCCATCCGGGTCCTGAATGTAAATTTGCTTAACTCCATCTGCACGTACATTTGGTTCGTTTTTATCTCCGACGTAATTCACATAATTAATTTCTTTGATGTCAAGGAATTCTATAAAACGGGCGAAGTTTGATGTTGAAAAAGCAAGGTGGACTCCTTTATTGGTCACTATATTTTTTGTCTCTCCCTGAATAAGATGTAACTGAGTGCCTTTGCCTGTTGAGAACCACCTGATAAAATCGAATCCAGTTAAATTCTGGATTTCTTTTAGTTTAAGAATGTCAGTGTAAAATGCAGAACTTCTTTCCAGATTTTTAACTAACAGCGCCTGATGGTTGTAAGTCAAAGTGAATGACTGACTGTTTTGTGCAAAGAGACTAAATGAGAGGAAAAAAAAGAAAATTACTAACAGCTTGTACATAACACTCCTGAAAAATTTTATAAACTTTGTTTTGCGCAAAAGGGTTTCTAAATGCTAATCGCTTGAAAAAAACAGAGATAGTTAATTTAGTATTACTTACAAATTATTGATTCCAATTACTATATTAATCTAGAAGCCCATGATTTTTTATGAGATCAATCAGTGCCTATTTCATCAAATTCATTTTCTTACCCTCAAAAAAGTTACTGGAAGTAAGCTGATAAACATACAATCCACTCGTTGGACCTTTCCTGCTGGCAGGTAGCTTCTGGAGCTCGCCACGCCTCGCTTCAGCGGGCAGGCCGGAATGACATCTTGTTATTTCATTAATATCATCTTTTTAGTTTCGGTAAAATTGCCTGAACTCAAATTATAAACGTAAACTCCGCTCGTCAGATTCTTTGCATTAAAAGTTAAATCGTAACTTCCTGCTTTCTGGAATTGGTTTACTAACTCTGCCACTTCTTCACCAAGTGAGTTAAAAACTTTCAAGCTCACAAATCCATCATTGCCAAGCTGGTACTTAATTGTTGTTGCAGGATTAAATGGGTTCGGGTAATTCTGCTCAAGCTGCATTGTTGAGATTGTCACTCCATTAACTTCTATGACTTCTGAGTAATTGTAACTGCCGATGTAATCCATCTGTTTCAACCTGTAATAAACATTTCCTCCTATACTCTCATCGGTATAATTGTAATATTGGTTCGTAGTTGAGTTTCCCTTTCCTTCAACAAAACCTATCGTAACAAAAATGTTATTGTCAAGACTTCTTTGGATTTCAAATCCCCAATTGTTCAGCTCTGTTGCTGTTACCCAGTCAAGTATTACTTTTCCGTTTACAATCCTGTGAGTAAAACTAATAAGCTCAACAGGAACAATCGGGTTTATCATTGCAGTGTAGATTTCCATATCGAACCCGCCGGCACGTTCGTCTGTCCATACAGGAACAATGTTACCGCCGTAAAAATCAATGTGAATATAATCGCCAAACCTTACATCCTGATTGGGAATGTTAGTTGGAGATTGCTGTGTACTTACAAGTTCATTTGTAAAAGTTGTTCCGCCATCTGTTGATCTGGCTATATATGCTTCGATGACAGTATTGTTTGTAGTATTTCTTGTGTCATAAAATAAAATCACAATCTCACCTAATTCACTTATTGCAATACTAGGCCAATATTGATCTTTACCATTGCTTATCGGATCATTATTAATTCTTTGTGGCGGTGACCAGTTGTCTCCGCCGTTTGATGAGATGCTTAGAAACACATCATCGTCTCCGTTTCTTAAATCATTCCAGACTACATAAATGTTGTTATGGAATGGACCTCCGCTGAGGTCGACAGCCATGTGTGGAAACCATGAATTCGGTGAAGTACTTACAATCTTATCAGTGCTGAAAGTTAAACCTCCGTCAGTGGATTTATCAAAAAGAATTTGCCCGCCATTATCATAATTTCTCCAGACAATATATAATTCTCCATCCGAAGAGACGGCTGGAAATGAACCCTGCACTCCGTTATCATCGCTGACTGTAACCGGTGAGCTCCAGTTTACGCCATCGTTAGTTGATCTTATTAGTAAGATTGCCGTATTGGCTGCGAACCGTGTCCAGCTGCAATACTGTGTGTTAACATACGGGCTTGTTGGACTTAAATCTGTTGTTCCCCATTCTTTATCTTCAAACCATGGTCCTGTTGCCATTTCATAAACCTGATCGAATGTTTCTCCTTGATCTGTTGATTTAAAGAGCCACAGTTCTCCATCGCCGGTAACTTCGTTAAGCGAAACTGTATAAATATAAAAATTGCCGGAAGTATCAACTACTACAACAGGGTCACTGCTAAGCGGTGCATCGGGAATAATTTGAGGAGTAAGTTGACTTACTGACCAAGTCTGACCACCATCAGTTGAAAAGCTATATCCGATTCTTCGTAGTGCAGGAGTCACACCTGTCCTGAAATCACGCCATGCTGCAACAACTCTGTTCGGATCTTTTCTGCTAATCTTTACTGAAGGTTCGTTCTGTGGTAAGGGATCGCCAGAAATGTTAATATTATCAAAGCTTGAAAATACCGTTGGAGTATATTCATAAGTTATTGGTATGAATGAATGAGGAAATCTGCTTAGCCAGTATTCTGTGTTCAATTCGTGTGGTTTATCAAAGATACTTAATTCTTTCTGAGCAAAATTTGATGCTGTAATGAGAATAAGAATCATCGGGATCAAGAGTAAAGTTTTTTTCATCAGGAATGTCCTTTTGAATTATTTTGAAGTGAATAAAAATCTATACTACTAACTTCGTAAACAAAATGCTCAATTGCCACAAATAGGTAGCTGAAGTGTAATTTTTCATATCGTCCTCTTGAAGCATATTGTTTCGAAATCTCAACATTTGAATTCTTAAAGACAAGAGACACTGAAACGAGTTCAGGGTAGAGAATAAAAAAGGCGATCTGAAGACCGCCTAAAAACAATATTTTAATTCGATTATTATCTCCCTTCCCTTAGGGAAGGGTCAGTGATGGGGTTCTACTTCAAATAAATCATCTTAATAGCTTTTGAAAATTCTTTATCAGATGAAAGTGACTTTGCATTCATCTTAACAAGATAAACACCTGAAGATAATCTTTCGGCATTCCATGTTTTCTGATAGTAACCTTTTTGTTGGAATCCGGTTGTAATTGAATCAATCTCTCTACCTACCGCATCATAAATTTTTATTGTTACATCACTATCTTCAGGAAGATTATATCTTATGACAGTAGAAGGATTAAACGGATTTGGATAATTCTGTTCTAGTGTGTAATCACTAAGACTGGATTCATTGTCAGTGGAAGTTACAGTCGGTGTAAAACGATAGATTGTGCTGAATCCAACGAGATAAAGTTCATCTGCTTGATCAACTCCAAACGAAGTAGGATTGTTCGCTGCGGTTAACAATAATTCATTTGAAGGCGGAGTAATACCATCGTAAGAAAGGGCCCATACTCTTCTTGTTCCGTAGTCAGCGTAAATATATTTCCCAAGAAGTTCAGGGACATTTACTCCCCTATATACATACCCTCCGGTTATAGAGTAACCAACAGAGTGACTATATTCCCAAATAGGGAAAATATATTCAGGGTAATTGCAGCCAGACATGTTATAAGTATGATTGCCTTCGTAACATCTCCAGCCATAATTTTTTCCGTTTTCAATCACATCAATTTCTTCCCAGTCACCTTGTCCAACATCACCGGCAAAAAGCCAGCCTGTTACGAGATCGAAACTACAGCGCCATGGATTCCGTAGTCCCCACGCATAAATTTCTTTTCTAACTTGAACATTTGTGCTATCAATAAATGGATTTGTTGGTGGAATTGCATATGGTGTACCGCCATCAACATCGAGGCGAAGGATTTTACCAAGCAAAGTGTTTATCCGCTGTGCATAATTCTGTGGATCGCCACCTGAACCGCCGTCGCCAGTTGCGATGTAGAGATAACCATCATTTGGTCCAAAGCCTATCCATCCGCCGTTATGATTTGAATAAGGCTGAGTGAATGTTAGTAACTGAAACTCGGTGTTTTTATCTGCAGAATCTGGATTATTTGTCACCTGGAATCTTGAAATAACAGTACTGGTTGCATTAGTATAATTTACATAGATATATCCGTTAGATTCATAGTCAGGATGAAAAGCTAATCCAAGCAAACCTTTTTCACCACCTGATGAAACACGGTCAGTTATATTCAAATATTCTTTTGCAACAGAAGCATTTTGACTATTTGGGAATACTTTTATTCTTCCTGCCTGCTCAACTATAAAAATTCTATCTGTGCTATCATCGGCGTGAGTTAAGAATACCGCGCCGTTGAAGGATAAATTTGGAAACGCATTCTGAAGTGTAAATTGCGCATTTATGCTTGTCCCTGTGATGAATAATATCATTATTGCATACAAGAGATTTTTTATCATACTTTTTTCCTTTTTTTAGTTATTGGCTTTGTTTTGGCTTTTATGTTATTCTCTTTACTCAATTCCTTTTGGAATTGTGTAAAGTCATAACTAGTGGACTCGGCTTTATTTATAAGCTCAATAAATTTTTCGAAATTTTCTTTAGAAATTTTAATAATCTCCCTTTCAAAGTCTGTCTTTTTGAGTTTACTTTTTTCTATTGTTCTATCTTTAATCTGTGATGGAATCTCAGTAAGATGAAACAACAAAATCCATTTTGATAGTTCTTCAAAGCGTTCTTTATTAAAATATGTAGTACCTTCAAACTCATTAATTCGTAGAAATTTATGAACATTATTCTCAGCAAGCAAGGTTTTTATTAAGGATAGGATATTAGTACCGTCTTGTTTTTTTGCTGAGATTGAAGCTGACTTTTTACCTGATGTTTTTGCTATTGTTTTTTTCTTTTCAAATAAGAAAGCCGTCAATAAAGTCTTTATCAATTCAATCCTTTGATGAATGCTTGAACCGTTCGTCTGTTTCTGAATAATATTAGTGATTGGTTTATAAAGCAACAGATCATCAAAGAAAATATGAATCTTTTCACCATCAGACTTTTTACTAAAAAGCTGTTTGAGTAATATTAAGTTTATAAACGTCAGATATTCTCTGTTTGTTTCAACTTTGCTGTTAACAGGCAGAATTTCATCACAACTTTTCATCCACTTAGTAATACTTTTCCTGTTGTTGAGTGACATCCACAGCTGGTAGAAATCTCTGCTTGAAGAAAGTTGTTTGTGGAACTTCTTTTCAACTTTTTCACCTGTCTTTTTCTCATTTATATAATTGTTGAATTCCGATATAAGTGCATTAAGCTCGTTATCTAATTTTCCTGGGAGTGAAATTTCTGCTTCCTTCTTTTTCTTATCAGGTTTGTAAATCAGATAGGTCCGCATTTTTTCTAGATTATCATAAGAAAAGAAATTTTCATATCTGCTGTGCAGAGGAAGAAGTTCCATTTCTTTCAAAGCTTCATCAACTGATGAAACACCTTTCCCATTTAGTAAATAATAAAGCTTTTCGTATTTGCCTTCCCGATCGTATACTTCTCTGAAGTGAAGGCATACCCGGTACTGATAACCAAACAATTGAATCCTGAAACCATTCTCTGCAATTTCTTTTCCTGACAACAAATACTGTAATTGAGTCCTGTGATCATTACATATGTAATAGTATTCTTTGTATGGTTTGAAGTTCAGCAGTTCAATTAAGTGATGAGGTCTTTTCATCCCCCCATTACCTGATATCATTTTTGGATGAGAAAATGCAATGCTTCCTTCGGTTTCGTAATACGAATTGTTGTAAAGAACCAGAGCCGATTCGTTTCCAGATCTGTTACTAAAGGCATATATATTATGATTTACTTCTCCATTCTTATCGATGAAATCGTAAAATTCAAAATTCTCCACCTGGCTAAACAAGTACCTCATCTTCATCAAAGGAAATAATTCTTTGTTGTGCCGCCAGATTAAATGTTCATCGGGAGTTTCATTATAATATGCTTGTTTGTATTCCATCCCGTACTTTTCGGCGAAGCCTTCAATTTGTCCGTGACCAAACATTGGAAGTCCCGGCATTGTTAACATCATCACCGCAACTCCGAAATATTTATCTCCTTTACCAAACTGATTGATAGCGGTTTCTTCATCAGGATTGCTCATAAAATTGACGTAACGTTTCAGAATTTCTGGGTTGAATTCTAGGGTGTTGGTAACAAGCTGGCGGTATTTATCATTTTCTTCTTTCATCATCATATGCATAAAGGCACTGTTGTAAACACGATGCATTCCGAGTGTGCGGACGAAGTAACCTTCCATTAACCAGAAAGCTTCTGCCAGCAGAAGTACATTCGGCATTTCCGAATTAATCCTGTCGACAACTTCGCGCCAGAATTCATTTGGCATTAGCTGGTTGAATTGTTCAAGGGTCATCGAGTAATCAGTTCTTGAAGGAATAGCTCCACCTGAGCCGGGATTCGGAAACCATAATCTCTGGTAATGTTTTTTTGCTAACGTCATCGCTGCATCAAAACGAATGATCGGTGTTTTGCGGGCTACATGCATTATTGTCTGAATGAGAGATTCGCGAACTTCCGGATTGAGCAGATTTAGCTGTGCAGTATCATTCCACGGCATATTTGTACCATCATTGCCATGGTAAATATATTTTACTGATCCGGTGTATCTGTCTTTTCTTTGAAAAACTACTGCAGCATCTTTGCGGGTGTAATATTGATCTTCAATCCTTATTTCAACTCTGTCATCTTCAGAAAGATTTTGTCCTGTGAACGAATAGTTCGGATAGGGAGGTTCGTTCCTTTGCAAATAATAATCAGGTTTTTCAACTACCCATTTAGAATAAATTCCTGTATGATTCGGAACCATATCGCTCGCCATTCTGATCCCGCGAGCCCACGCACGATCCTTTAAATTCTGAAAAGCTGATTCACCACCAAGCTCATTTGCGATCACATAATCATAAAGTGAATACGCAGATGAAACAGCAGAAATATTTCCTGTTAGATGTTTAATCTTTTGAGATGCAGTGCTCCTTTCCCAAATTCCAATCAGCCAAAGTGAGTTAAAATTCCATTTCTCAAGCTGATCTAACTCCTCATCTGGAATGTGATCGAGTCGTTTTATTTCTCTTTGATATTTTTCTGAAAGCTGATGCAGCCATACATAAACATTTTTTGCGATCATCACTACTTCTGGGATCCACTGCACATCTTCTGTAAATTTTTCGTATTCAAGATAAAATCTTTTTTCGTCTTCAGATAGTCTATTCTCAGATGCAATTTTTTCTCTGATCAATCTCAATCTTTCAAGATCTTCATCGTAAGTTGGAACAGGCGGAGTTCCTTTTTCACCACCGCCGTGCTGAACAAATAATTTATAATCTTCATGTATCAGATCAACTCCACGGAGAAGTCTGTTTAAAATATCATCACCAAGATAAGAACCGTATTCATTTCTTATAAACTCCAGCTGCTTTTCAAGATCGAATGGATTTTCTGAAATTGGTTTTCGTAAAAGTTTGAAAAGTGGAAGTCCGCCCAAACGAGATGGAACTTCATTATCAAAAAATGTTTCAGTTTTTTCAATTAGCTGCTTGTAGTTTGTTTTGATCACAAGATTATCATCAGCATAAAACTCTCTCAGGTTTGATGCAGCCGGATTACTGTTTTCCATATGAAGAAGAATAATTTCTTCAAGAATAATTTCTTTGTTTGATTTACCGGAAGTGCTTCTTCTCAAATATTCATCGGGAGTGATTACCTTGTCGTAAACTGAGAGTGGAGGGAATTCCTCAATAAAAGCAAGCAGAGTTTTATCCAGTCTGGTTTCATCGATTTCATTCCTGAGATAATTAATTGCTTTCCCAAATACTCCGGGATTGTCGCTTTCCTCGTACTTTCTAATTAAAAGATGAAATATTTCGTGAAGCAAGCCCAGAGCATTTATTTGTCCCGCAGTTACAAATTGCTCGTTGCCTTCTTCTCTTCTCATAGAATTTATCTTGTCAGAAAGGATACGTGCTCGCTGATAATCAGCAAGAATAATCTTGCCAGTTATAGAGAAAAGCGATTGCTGAATCTTATATTTTTCTCTTGCTTGTCTTGATACGTGAAAATCAAATTTTATCATTTTAAATAATTGGAAAATCTTGTGAATAATTTCGGAATAGTCGGAGATTTGTGTGCAAATATACTAAAATGAAGCTTAAATGTTGTGGATTTATAAGTGTTTAAGATTTGTAATTCACTGAATCCCCCGTCATTCCTTCGGAATGACACCCCCTTTATTAAAGGGGGACTTTAATTTAATTTTGCACTATGCCAAAGAAGAATGGATTGATTACAAATTTCAGAGAATTGCCTTATAATCCGAAGTTGAAGGATAGAGCAAATGAAATGCGTAACAACTCAACAAAAGGAGAAATAAAATTCTGGTGTGAGTTGTTAAGAAAGAGACAAAGCGGTTATCAATTCTATAGACAAAAAATTCTTTATCATTACATTGTTGATTTTTATTGTCCGAAGTTAAAATTAGTAATTGAAATTGATGGAACAAGTCACGATGACAAGCAAGATTACGATAAACATAGGGACAAAATATTGGAACCTTATGGATTAAAAGTTTTGCATTACAATGATTTTAGAGTTCTGAGCAATTTTCATTTAGTTGAGACGGATTTTAAGGAACAATTGCATATACGAGAACAAGAATTAAAATTGAAATGAATTTAACTTTGGAAATCCCCCTCGGCTTCGCCGCGTCCCCCTTTATTAAAGGGGGAATTATTTAAAAGTCTCCCTTTAGTAAAGGGAGTCCTCGAACGAAGTGAGAGGGAGGGATTTGTTAAAATAAAATTTGTTAAACTCTATGCAGTGCCGCGCTTCCGCCAACCCAGGTTTTGTTCTTGTTAAAGTCAACTCCCATCATCTTTCCTTTGCTTTGTCTAACAAGGTTATTTACCAGTATCGGTTCTTTATCATAAAAATACATCATTCTTATTTCAACTTTGGCAAAATCATCAGGAGTTTCAATCAGCGGGGCGTATTCTACTTTTTCCTGCAGGATATAATTTTCAGGATCTTTTATTTCATCAAGCATTTTTTTTGTAACATCAATCTTTACTCCAAGTCCTGCAAAAGAGAAGAGAGGTTTTAAAACATAATTTTCAAGGTCAGCAGGATAAGAAGTTAGATCACGCAGATAAAAACATTTTGGAACAAACTCACCTTTAAGCACTGGTAATGAGTATTTGCTAATTTTATAAAACCAGTTCGGGTGAGGAATCCAGTTTACATTTAGTTCTTCCTGCAAATCAAAATTGAAATTCTTTTCAGTTCTGCTCAGTTCATCAAAAATTACACGGTTGTAAATTCTTTCTATCGGGATTTCAATTCCATTCCATTTATAAAAGAGTACTTTGCCGTGTTTAATTAAATCAGAGATGCAGACTTCCCTTACACCTAAAAGTTTTTCAGTCGCAGCAAAGTCAATTCGGGTTTTCTGCTTTTCAGGTTCAATTTCTAAAAGAATAACATTTGCTGGATCGGCTTCACCAACAATTACTTCACCTAGTAACTCAACATATTTGTCCGAGGTAATTCCATTGAAGTATGTTGTAAAGTTTTCAGGAATAGCAAAATGATTTCTGATTTTTCTTTCAAAGAAATATTGGTAGCCGTAAAGAGTAGGGAAACCCTGTAATTCAATAAGCTTTGGAATAAACTGGCCTAATCTATTATCCTGACATATACCAAAATCAAAAACAAAAAATTCGGGATGATCAGTTTCTCCTGGAATATGCAAATGTGGAGGGACAGCATCTTTCATTTTTAATTTAAATTCATTGCTAGTTACCTGTTTACAAAGTTCATCGCAGGCTTTTAACAATTTGTTCTTTAAATCATTACTTAAAAAGAGGGGAGTTTCAGAAATTCGGAAATCAACAGGATACTTTAATAAGGTATTAATATCTTTCAAAAAAGCATCATACTTTTCTTGTGTGAATTCAGCGTTGAATTTTTTGCGTAGCTCTGGAATCATTTATTACTCATCACAGTAGTCAATTCATCAATCGCATAATTAAGGAATGAAGGAATAACCGTCTTCCTGGTTTTTTTAATAGTGTCAGGTCTTTCAAGAATTTTTATCATCTCGAAATATCTTTCTTCACCATATTTCTCCACTACCTGCTTTTTTCTTTCATCCTGCTTGAAGTGGTACAGCATACTATCAGGATCAGCTTCAGGATGAAATTGAGTGCCAACAATCTCTTCAGAAATTCTCACTGCCGCAAGAGCTGGCTGTGCTTTCTCATTATCATCAACAATTTCATAGGAAAGAATTTTTGCACCGAGCTCTTTTAATATTTTCTTATCTGGTTCAATTACCTGGAACTGCCTGATATCAGCGGCGTAAAATGGGTTTGACAATTCTTTCATTAAGTTATCAGATTTTCCTTCTTTGGTAAGATTAAAAGGCATCACACCAAATGATTTTGAGTGTCTTTGATTGACTGTCCCGAATTTGAAAAACCTTCCCATCATCTGGAATGAATGACAAATGAAGAAAAGATATTTTTTTCGTTCAGGATTATTCTGATTGTAGTCCCAGATTTTCTGAATTAGATTGAAATAATCTTTCTCCCACTGTGTTCCTTCTCCCTCGAAAGGACTTCCCGGTCCACCTGATGAAATGAATATATCATTTTCTATTCCAGGAACTTCACCTTTAAATCTTGTATCAAAGACTTCATAGGTAATTTCAGTTTCATTGTTTCTTACTTGAGCTTCTGAAACAATTTCTTTGATACAGCGCATTCCTTCATTGCGTTCATTGTTGTAAAGATCTATTGTCGCGATTTTAATCATAAGGAAGGCCTAACCCCCAACCCTTTCCCCAAGGGAAGCGGAGTTATTATCAATAATTTTTTGTATAGTAAAATTTAAATTCATTGAGTCTGACTTAATATGAAAAAAGTAATTTAAATTCTTCTCCCTTTGGGAGAGGATAGGTGAGGGCCTTTACAGCCCAACGTGAGTTTCCTGGATTATATAATCAACAACCGATTTTGTATCACCGGATTGCTCGTAAACTTTTAATTGACGATCAGCACCAGTACCCATTTCAATAATCTTATAAACGTATTGAATCTCCTCTCTCGATCCAAGTTCATCAACAACATCATTAATAAACTCAAGTAGTTCGCCGATAAGTTTCTTGAACTCGACCTCTTCCTGTTTGCCGAAATCAATTAACTTCCCGTGTATTCCGTAACGTGCAGCCCGCCATTTGTTTTCTGCAATCAATGCTCGTCGGTATAATCTGAAACCGAGATTTTGTTTTATCAGCTTATGAAGTTTTGCAACAACTGCCTGCATAATGGCAGCAAGACAAATTGTTTCATCAACTCTCATTGGAATATCACAAATACGAAACTCAAGCGTATTGAAATAAGGATGTGCACGAATATCCCACCAGATTTTCTTTGCATCGTCAATACATTTTGTCTTGACCAAAAGTTTTACATAATTATCGTACTCAGCAATGCTTCCAAAGTAATCCGGAATTCCTGTCCGCGGGAAACGATCAAATACCTTGCTGCGATACGATTTGAATCCGGTATTCCTTCCAAGCCAGAAAGGTGAGTTTGTTGAAAGTGCAAAAA
>JACZKK010000154.1 GCA_014860115.1 Ignavibacteriaceae bacterium | reverse complement strand
TTTCCACTAAACCTCCTGAATTTATTGATGAATGAATGTGTATTGAGTTAAAATTATTTTGTTGGAGTGAATTCAAATTTATAATTTTCCCCGATTATATCACGCAAAGTGGAGTAACAAAGTAAATCAGAAGAGTAATTGTTTTAATTGATTTTAATCTGTTAAAATTTCCAGTAAAAATAAATCATTTTCGTTTATAATCAAAAAGTTTTTAAGAATAAGCTATAATACGCACTGATTTCATTTAATTCCGAACAATCTCTTAAACTCTACAGTATCATCCAGCATATCAATTCTGGACTGCTCTTCATTCTCAGAATCTGCTGAATTTATTAAATGAAGAAACTCTTCGCATTTTTTTACCTGGCAACTGCAAACACGACCAAACTCGGCCAGATTGCTGTCGGAAGTGATGAGAATAACATTTTTTGGATTTTTACTTCGCTCTATTTCCTTTTTGATTTTATCATCGGCTGAATGATTATCCGAGTAAATTATTTTGATGTTTGAGACTTTGATATTTTCCTTTTCAAATCCATCATAGTGCAAGCTGACTGAGACTTTTTTCCTGCTGAAAAATCTAGAAAGGATGAAGGCAAGTTTTTCCCTACTGTGCTGTTTATTTCTTTTCTGAATCTGACATAAGGATTTAATTTTTCCGATCAGGTTATTTCCATCTATGATATAATGCTTCACTGGAATTAGTTGTTGAATTTATAATTTTTCATATTGATTTTTTAGTCCAGCATGATTATCTCGTATTAAAGAACTGATCCTGCTTTGTAAGTTTAAGATCCTGCAGCATCGGTGCTTTAACTCTTATTTCAAACCGGAAACCAGTGTAAGTTCCAATCGGGTTCCAAATAAAATTCATAAACCAGCAATGAAGATCTTTTGAAATAGTAATCTGCGGTGCAGCGAATTCCCTGCTTTCAATATCGTAGCTGCCTGTTACATCAAATTTCCAACTTGGTGTTAGGCTAAAACTAAAACTTCCGCTCAAATTTGAAAATGTTTTAGGATTACCTGGATTATTACGATCCAAATTATAATTATACGTTAGAGCAATACTCCACGGGATAGTGAAATCAGGATCCTGATTATTATAAATTCCCTGGTAAACACTTTTACTCTGCTCATCGACAAGACCAAATTCATCACTTTTCTGTTCAGCTTCTTTTTCGGAGGAGGCAAATTTTTCCCCTGATAGGCTTGATGAAACAGAGAAATTAAGTCCGGTTAACCTTAACACTCCTTTCCCAGCATCAACCAGGTATCTATTTATTTTTGATGAAGTCCCGCTATAATCGTACGGAGTAAACCGGGATGAACCTGAAAGATCAAAAAATTCACCGATCTGAGTTCTGTATGTCAAATTAATATCTGCAAAGTTCAAAGAATCTGCTGCAAAATTATAACCTGTCCCTAATGTAACATTAAGCAATTGTATTTTATTTTCTTTCGAAGTGGTATCAGTGGGATCAACTGTGGTTTTCATTTCGAAATTGTTGCCAAGAGAAAAATTAATATTTTGCTGTTCACCTGCAGATGCACCACCGTATACTTCTTTTTGATATTTATTATAATTGACAGTGCTTCCATCCGATTTGGTGTACTGACCATAATACCCCCAATGCTGTTCAGAGAAGTCTGGGCTATAGTTGTAAGATATGCTCGGCGTAACAGTGTGTCGAATAGCATTTATTCCAAGCGAATTAATATTAAACATTCCATAAAATTTTGTTGAAGCATTCAAGCCAACATCAAAAGTATTTACTGCACTTAATTCTTTAATCTCATTAGTTATAATTGAATCTCTGCCTGCTGATGATGCCACTGCAAATTGTTCTATTTGCTCGTTATACCATTTTGAATCGAATCTAATTCTTGGTGATAAAGTAAAATAACCAATTTTGGGTGACATATCCGCTGTAACACTGTGCTGCAATCCCAACCTTTCATCAAGCACGCCTCTGGTTTTATTTCTTTGATTCTGAAATTGACCAGTGTATGAATAACCAAATAATTCATACCACTCTTTGTCGGCTTCACCAGAAGAAGTTCGAAAAGGATAACTCTGAGCTAATCTGAATAATGCACTTGGCAGAACTTCATAAATATCATTTGTCTCAAGCACCTGTCTCCTGTTATAATTTATTGAAGCACTATTCCCCGATTCATCCCATGTCTTAGATAGTGTGGCATTAGATATTATTTCGTTCCTTAAAAGATCATTTAAATTACCTGTGCCATTCTGAAGAAAATCCTGTGAAGCAAACTCCAGATTTGCGTCGAGACGCAAAGTTGGTGTGAAAGACTGGGCATGAAATACTTTAATGCGCCAATCAATTTGTTTGCTATAGCCGGGATCAGTTGATTCCCCTTGTGTAAAATCCCGGTAGGAGCCTTCAGCAAAGCCATTATAGTTGTATCTGTTAGCATATCTGAAACGTGAGCCTAAGCCGAAACTTCCACGAGTATAATAATCCATCGTTGCATTGATATCCATATAATCACTCATAGCCCAGAAATAACCAAACCTGTTTATGTATGTTCCGTAACGAGCATCACTTCCAAATACTGGTGGAATTAATCCTGATCGACGACCAGATTGTAACGGCACAATAATAAACGGTAATGGTATCGGAGCTGGCACACCACCGAAATTCAACCATATCCATTCAGCAGCAAGTTCTTCTCCTTGTATCATTTTCATTTTTGGAGAAGAAAAAAAGTAATGAGGCTCCTCAGCATCGCAGGTAGTGTAAACTCCATCTTCAATAAAATAGGTATCCGCAGCTACCTTTTTAATTTTTGCTCCGTGATAAAATGCGCCTTCCAATTCAGTATCTGCCGCGGCGAGTGAACCTTGCCCGGTTTTGAAATTATATCTCATTCGTTTACCTGTATAGACTTCACCGTCTTCTGACAAAACGGGTGACCCAATGATTTCATTCGAAGCGGAGTCCCCTGGAACACCAACGGCTTCGATTTCAAATTTCGTGAAGTCGAGAAAAATGTTTGCACTTTTAATCTCGGATTTCCTATAGTTGATTTTGCCCTCACCATAAATTGACATCTTTTTTTCTTTTACAAAAAAGAACAAAGAATCCGATCCGCTCGCATAAACAACTGTATCAAGGTCTGACTTTTTTTTCGGTTGGATTATACTTGAATCTGTTATTGATGAAAGAAGTGTATCGGGCGATTGTAATTGAAGTGAATCAATATTTAAGGTTTGAAGTAAATCATCCTGCTGTGCAAATGCACCTAAGCTAAAAGAAATAATTAAGGCCGCAGACAGAACAATTTTCATATCTCAAAGATAAAAATATGAAATGATTAAGGGTAATGCGTAACCATAAGACGAATCGAATCGCCGAAATGTTTAATTAAATAATATTTTATTTATGATGAAAAACCAACGCAGAAGCGCCTTTAATTCCAGCATCATTTTTAAGTTTTGCAGGTAGAACTCTTACTCTTGGTCGTATTGGAGCCATAACTCTTCTTGAAATTGTTTTCCTGATTGAATCGAATAGGGGCTTGCCAAAGCCAGCTATTCCTCCACCGATTATAAAAACGCTAACATCAAGCACATTACACAGCGAAGCAAACGCAGAGCCAAGCTGAAAACCAAGTTGATCAATTACTGATTTAGCAAATGCATCACCCAATTCCGCAGCACCCTGTATGTTGCGAGGTGAAACTTTACTCAAATCATTGTTTATCAATTTCCACAATTTTGATTCGGATTGTTTTTTAAGCTGCTTACGTACTCTGCTTCGTAAATATTGATTTCCCGCATAAGCTTCGATGCAACCGTATGAACCACAATTGCATTTCGGACCATTAAAATCTATTGAGATATGGCCAATTTCCCCAGCAGCTCCAAAATCGCCGTGATAGATTTTTTTGTCGATTACAATTCCCCCTCCAACACCGGTACCAAGAGTAATCATTATAAATGATCTGTACTTCTTTCCGCTTCCGAACGTCAGCTCACCGATTGCTGCTGCGTTGGCATCGTTATCGACATAAACTCGTGTTTTAAATTTTTGTGAAATGACTTTAGCGATGTTTACTTTTTTCCACCCGGGGAAATTTGGCGGATCTTCAACGATACCTTTACCGGGAGTTACAACTCCGGGACATCCAATTCCTATCCCGGAAATTTTATAACTGGATGAAGCAATAAGTTCATCTATCCCAGCAATGATATTATCAATCACTTTCTTCGGACCTTTTTCTGCTTCTGTTCGAATTGATATTTTTTTAAGAATTCTTCCGGTGCTGGTTACGATTCCAAGCTTGATTGTTGTACCGCCCAAATCAACACCGATTGCGTATTTGTTTTTGCTAGTCATAAGTTCTTTTTTGCTGTTGTCATCACGATCCCGACTTCAGTCGGGAGAAGTGATCTCTGAGATTGCTTCGTCGTTTCACTCCTCGTAATAACATACACTAATTAATTAGTAAAAGATTGATCAATAATTTTCAATTCACCCGGATATTTAATATCTCCTAAAGGTGAAGAAACAGTAGGCGTTGCAAATAAAGCAAGCTTCGATGAAGAACCTTGCTGTCCGCCAAGTGCTAAAGCTAAGTTTAAAAGATTCTCATATCCTTTATTACCAAATAATTCAATCAGATCAATATTCATTGCTAAAGGAATATTTGTAACCTCTCCGGTTCCGGGGACTGAAACTGGTGCACCAATATTTCCTGAAATGGTTTCAACCTGGTTAATTTCTAATCTCCATGGAAATTCTTTTAATGTCGCATTAGTTTTAGCATAACCTCCAGTTCCATCATTCGGATTCTTTGCTTCAACATTAAGTGTAAAGGATGCAGGCAGTTTTCCTGATGCAATTACCTGAGTGAGATTTACTATCTCCAAAGGATTAAAATCCTGCAGAGATTTTTTATTTGAAATGTTTATTCCGCTTACTGTAAAATTGTTCACATCTCCCAGCTTAAATTTTAAACGTGAAAGATTGACCATCGTTTCATAAACACTGCAGCTTGATGTAGTTAGTAAAAGTGCCACGGAAAGTAAAATTATTTTTTTCATTTTAATTATATTGTTTTATTGTTGAATTGTTATTGGTTTAAGTTAACCTCTGTCCCTCAATCTTCTGAATTATGATTTGTGCAACTTTCAATGCTCTTAATCCATCAATGCCCGAAACAACAGGTTTTGTTTTTTCTAGAACTGAATTTACAAACAGTTGAAGTTCGTATTGTAATGCATTTAATTCTTTTTGTTCGGGCTGCTCATACACAAGCTTTTTTCTTCTCTCACCAACACCAATTTCACCAAATGAAATTAAATTTGTTTCAACCGGTGCATCTGGTGAAAGCAATCGATACGCTTCTGCAACTCCAGTAACAAAATCTAATGCAACATAACTATCCTTTTGAAAAATTCTCATCTTTCTAAGTTTTTTTTGAGAGATACGGCTGGCAGTTACATTTGCAACTGCACCATTCTCAAACTGAAGTCTTGCATTGGCAATATCGAGATGATCCGAAACAACAGCAACTCCGTTTGCTTGAACATCAACTACATCACTTTTAACAAGACTAAGAATAATATCAATGTCATGAATCATTAAATCAAGTACAACTGCCACATCGGTTCCGCGAGGATTAAATTGTGCGAGCCTATCTGTCTGAATGAATTTTGGTTCATCAATATATTTTTCCATTGAAACCAATGCAGGATTGAATCGTTCAATATGACCAACCTGTAGGTTGAGATTTTTTCTTTCAGATATTTCTACAAGCTCTTCTGCCTCTTTTATTGTAGCAGTGATAGGTTTTTCAATGAAGACGTGAACTCCCTTTTCAAAACATGTTTTTGCAAGCTCGTGATGAGCGATAGTAGTTGCAGCAATTGAAACTGCATCAACTTTCTTTAATAATTCATCAAGCGAACTTACTCCCTTAACATTAAACTCTGAACTAACTGACTTTAGCTGTTCCGGGTTTGAATCGTAAACACCAACAAGCTCACAATTATCAATTGATTTGAACATCTTGGTATGCAATTTTCCCAGATGACCAGTTCCGATAACACCTACTTTTAGTTTATTCATTTTTTTTAATTTTTAATTTATAAAACTACTGCGATTTCAATCTTTTATAGCCAATAATCCTTTCATATACACCCTTATCCTGTTCATTATAATAAAGGAAGATATCGTACTCCTTAGAATTCAACCACGTATTGCCTTCAAGAACTAGCCAGTCAGAGTTTATAATTTCTCCATTATCTAAATCGGCAGCCACATACTGATAATCATATATTCCTCTTTTCAGTGGAATGGTGATCGAATAAACTCCTCCGCTTTCATTCATTTTGTAATCCAAAGAGAGTTTCCAATTGTTGAATGCACCAACCAGAAATATGTTTTGAAAATTTTCTTCAGGCGGGCGAATTGAAAAAGTAACATTCAAGTAAGTTGAATACTCATCACTGTAATTTGAATAAATCTTTCCACCGTTTAAATCTTTATTCAATGGATTGAGAAAAAATCTTGAATATTCAAGACCATCAAGCTGTGCTCTTACCTCTTTACCAATAAACAAATTATGGTCACGAATATCAACCTGCCTGAATTCATTGCCAGCAGGAATATCTCTTGCAGTAAAAGTAAAACTTCTGTTGGCATCCCATTTATAAAACCTGTAAAGCGTGTTAGTCTCCCGATCAATCACCACCGGATCATAAAGACGCTGGTTATCAACTATTTCAATTCTGTCAACAAAAGAGGGATGAAAATCATCGGGCAGGTAAAAATCAGTCGTAATATTTACAGCTTTCGCAAGCTCAACAGGCCAGTAGGATTGATCTTCAAGCTCATCTCTTTTGAGTCGCACACCAAGTTCAATATTATTCTGCACAACAAAGAATTTACCCGTTGCATAAACAATTGATGAATCCTGTGTGTCGGTCAAATAAAATCTCCACTTCCCGGAAAATGGGAATTGCACCTGGTCTCTGTCATCAGGGTACGAGCTTTTATGATGATAGCGTGCATCATCAACTACCATTATCGGAAGCTCTTCAAAATCTAAAAAGTAAGCAGTGCTGTACTGGGAGTTGAGCAGAAAAATATTTTTTGTTGGAGTCCAGCCCTTATCACAAAAACGAAAAACGATATTCATATTAGGAATAAATTTTCCTTGAACATCAAACTCAATAACAAGTTTGTTCCCGCCAGTTAAAACAGGCAGCGAAGTTAAGTTATCTGAGGTGTAAACATTAAGGCTCTTGACAGTGAAATCTTGTGATGATGAATCCTTAAAAATGAAAAACAATATTGCAAGAACTAAAACAGTTGATTTCATTATTCACCCATGATTAAAAATTAAATATCTTTATACATTTTTCTGATGTGAAAGGGATCAAGATGCCAATACTCTTACCCTTTCTTTCAGTCTCAAGAAGCAAATTATCATCATGAGCATTAACAAGTCTTCCTGACCTAAAAACAATTTCATAAAGCAGCTGTTCTGCTTTGGAATCTTTTGTTGCTCTATAATTTTCGTACATATTAACATTCAAGGTATAATTAATGTATTCTGTCCAATAGAGGTTCATTGTCAGCCCTTATAATGTTTATTCTGATGGTGCAATTTAGGTTTTTAGCACTTAATAGTCATGTGTTATTTCTATGCAATAAAAAACCCCTGAAGCGATTTGTTTCAGAGGTTCAAAGATTAGATTTTTATTGTTCTATTAAAGTGCTTTTATCTCACTAACCAATTTACTCATAGCTTCTTTGGAGTCACCAAAATACATGAGTGCATTTGGATAGAAGAACAGCTCGTTATCGATTCCAGCATAACCAACGTTTAGTGATCGTTTGTTTATGATTACAGTCTTTGCATAATCAACATTGAGTATTGGCATGCCGTAAATCGGACTGCTCTGGTCGTGTCTTGCAGCAGGATTAACAACATCGTTTGCACCGATAACGATAACAACATCGGTATTCGGGAAGTCATCATTTATATCTTCCATTGCAAGAAGTTTATCATACGGAACCTGAGCCTCAGCAAGTAGAACATTCATATGACCAGGCATTCTTCCTGCAACGGGATGAATTGCAAATCTTACTTTAATATTTTTCTTTTCAAGCACATTCATCAAATCTCTAACTGCATGCTGTGCCTGACCGACAGCCATTCCATAACCGGGAACTATTACAACACTGCTTACACTGTCAAGAAGCATAGCAAGCTCTTCCGAATCAATTGCTTTTGCAGTTCCTTTGTGAGCCTTACTATCAGCAGCAGGACCTTCAGCACCGGCAGAAGCCCATCCACCGAGAACGACATTCATAAGTGAACGGTTCATTCCTTTACACATAATTATTGTAAGGATAATACCGGAAGCACCAACAAGCGCGCCAGCTATGATCAGCATTTTATTGTTGAGCACGAAGCCCGTCATCGAAGCTGCAAGTCCTGAGTAAGAGTTTAACAAAGAAATTGCAACAGGCATATCTGCACCGCCGATTGGAAGAACAAGCAATACACCAAGTAGAAGTGATACTCCGATTATTCCGATAATTATTTCAATTTCATAAGGCTGAATAACAACAAATACTCCAGCAGCAAATACTGCAACAAGCAGAAGTGCATTTAACGGATGCTGCAAGGGATACTTAACAACTTTTCCGGTTACTATTCCTTGAAGTTTTCCAAAAGCAATAAGGGATCCAGTAAATGTTATTGAGCCGATAAGAAGACTAAGCACAATACTAATTGTTGTTGGCTCGTCAAACATAATTGTGGGAGTGACAAAAATTCTGTCATACTCGGCAAATCCAACTAATACCGAAGCTCCGCCCCCGAAACCATTCAGCAATCCAACCATTTGCGGCATGCCTGTCATCTGGACTTTTAGTGCAAAGACTGCCCCAATCAGCGAGCCAATAACAATACCCAGAATGATATATTCAAATGTCAATACTCTCTGATCAAACAAAGTAACAATAATGGCGAGCAGCATTCCGAGTGCGGCAAGCTGATTTCCCTGACGTGCTGTTTTCGGAGAACTTAATTTTTTTATTCCGAATATGAAGCAAATTGATGCTATTAAATAAACAAGGTATGATACTATTTCCATTGCTCTTCCCCTTATTTTTTCTTGAACATTTTTAACATTCTATCAGTCACAAGGAATCCGCCGACAACGTTTATCATTGCAAAAACTATTGCAACAATTCCGAGTATTGTACTGATAGTTAATTCACCTGCACCGGCACTCAACAGAGCACCGACGACAGTTATTCCGGAAATAGCATTTGATCCGGACATAAGGGGCGTGTGCAATGTAGGCGGTACTTTTGTAATTAGCTCAAACCCCACGAATATGGCTAACACAAAAACGTATACCAGCATTAATAATCCGTATATATCCATTTAAAATTTCCTTTTATTTATATTTATTTAAATTTTTCTTTCGTCATTCCGACTCGTTCGGAATCTGATCTCACAGCAAATCTTTTATTCTTTGATGAACAACTTCACCGTTATGAGTGATAAGCGATCCTTTAACAATTTCATCTTCAAGTTTAAGCTCAACTTTACCTTCTTTGCCAATGTATTGAATCAAGGCAAGAATGTTTTTTGAATACATTTCACTTGAATGAGTTGGAACAAGGCTCGGAAGATTTGGCTCACCGATAACCGTTACACCATGCTTCTTTACATTCTTTCCTTTTTCACTTACTTCGCAGTTGCCGCCAAACTCAACAGCCATATCAAGCACAACGCTTCCCGGTTTCATATTTTTAACCATCTCTTCAGTAACAAGAACAGGTGCTTTCTTTCCGGGAACTAAAGCCGTTGTAATTACAATATCTGCCTCGGTTATATGTTTAAAAATTAATTCTTTCTGTTTTTTAAGAAATTCTTCAGATGCTTCCTTAGCATAGCCGCCGGCATCCTGCATATCTGCAGCACCTTCCACTTCAATAAATCTTCCTCCAAGGCTGAGAACTTCCTCTTTAACAGCAGCACGAATGTCAGACACTTCAACCACAGCACCCAACCGTTTTGCAGTACCAAGTGCCTGAAGTCCAGCTACACCAGCACCCATTATTACAACTTTTGCCGGTGAAATTGTTCCAGCTGCGGTCATCATTAATGGAAATATTTTGCCGAGTGTATCAGCACACATAACAACACTTTTATAACCTGCAATGTTTGCTTGTGAACTAAGCGCATCCATCTTTTGAGCTAATGTTGTTCTTGGAATCATATCCATCGAAATAACATTGATCTTTTTTGCAGCACATTTTTGTGCAAGCTCTGGAAAGTTTAATGGATAAAGAAAAGTAATTAGAATTGTTCCTTCTTTAAACAAGTCCAATTCATTTTTTCCTGCTGTGGGATGATCGAGAGGACGCTGAACTTTTATAACTACTTCTGCTGAAGAATAAAGTTCATTCAGATTTACAATTTTGGCCCCTGCTTTTTCGTACATTTCATTTGTGAAACCGGCATTAAGTCCAGCATCCTTTTCAACATGAAGCTGGAATCCGGATTTTATAAGTTTAGAAGCTACATCGGGGACACACGCTACTCGATTTTCGCCAGGCAGGATTTCTTTAGGAACTGCTATTACCATACCTGTTTCTCCTGTGTGAATTGATTATAAATGATAAAAATTGATGAGACAAAATTAAACGGGTTGGCAGGCAATTCCAAAAATAATATGCAAATTTCGCAAGAAATCTTAATGTTTTTCTGTTTTAGTTAGAAAGGCTGCTCTTTAGTTAAACAGTGAAGTGTACCTAATCCCCAAACAAGATCAACTGAATGAATACCTATTACTTTTCTATCAGGGAAAAATTCAGATAGAATTCCTAAAGCAATTTTGTCATATGGATCGTTGAAAGTAGGAACCAGCACAGCATAATTTGAAATGTAAAAGTTAGCGTAACTTGCTGGAAGTCTCTGTCCCTTGAATATCTGAGGAGACGGCATAGGCAGAAGCACAACATTTAATTTTGAACCATTCAGCAGATGAACATTTTGAAGTCGTTCTTTGTTTTCATTTAACAAATTATAGTTTTCATCTTTCGGATTTTCCTCTGAGACTAAAACAACTGTATCTTTATTAACAAATCTGCAAAGATCATCTATGTGCCCGTGAGTATCATCGCCAAGTATTCCCTTCCCTAGCCAGATAACGTTTGACACACCAAAATATTTTTTGAAGACCTCAAAATAATCTGCTTTCGTAAATCCCGGATTGCGAGTCTGAACTTTTTCATCAAGCAGACATTCTTCTGTTGTGATAAGAGTTCCTTTACCGTTTGTGTCTATCGCACCACCTTCAAGTACAACTTGCTTCCCATTATGTTCAGCAACAATTCTTTTTAAATTTAGTTTGCTTGCAATAAAGGAAGGTATTTTATCATCAAGTTTGTAGTCGTCATACTTAGCCCAGGCATTAAATTTAAAATCTATCGCAACAGTTTCTTTCCCATCTTTAGCAAACATTGGTCCGGAATCTCTAAGCCATCCTCTGTCCGTTTTCTTAATGAATAATTCAACATTAGATAAACTTACATTGCTGTCTTTAAGAACTTTTTCAGCTTTATGTTGATGATCTTTTGATTGGACAAAAATTCTTACATTTTCTCCTCGAGAAATGTACTTTACTATTTCAGCATAAACGTATGGAATCGGAGAGAACTTTCCCGGCCAATCAGATTTGTTATAAGGCCAGCCAATCCAGGTTGCTTCGTGTTTTGTCCATTCAGGTGGAAGTATAAATTTGTTACTCATTTTTCACCACTGAGACACTAAGGCACTCAGCCACACTAAGTGTTTCTTAGTAGACTAAGTGTCTTAGTGGTAAAAGTTTTATTCAATAAATCGTTTTGTAATATCCTGATAAGAATCAATCCTCCTGTCCCTCAGGAACGGCCAGTTATGCCTGATGTATTCAATCCTTTCAGTGTCAATTTCCGCAAGAAGGATTTCTTCTTTATCTATAGATGCTTGTGCAATTATCATTCCCTGCGGATCGCAGACAAATGATTGTCCCCAGAATTCAATTCCGGGAGATTTGTCATTAGTATTTTCAAGTCCAATTCTGTTGACCGCAGCAACATAAACACCATTCGCAATTGCGTGACCCCTTTGAACGGTCAGCCATGATTCGTACTGTGCCCTTCCGTGCTTTTCTTTTTCATAAGGATGCCAGCCGATTGCAGTTGGATAAAATAAAACAGCAGCACCTTGAAGTGCAGTTAATCTTGCAGCTTCGGGATACCATTGGTCCCAGCAAATCAGAGTGCCAATTTTTCCAAATGATGTATCAAAATTCTTGTAGCCAAGATCACCGGGAGAGAAGTAATATTTTTCATAGAATCCGGGATCATCCGGAATATGCATTTTTCTGTAAGTGCCAAGTATCTTTCCATCGCTGTCAATTACAACCAGACTGTTGTGGTAAACTCCCGAAGATCTTTTCTCAAAGAGAGGAACTACAACACTAACTTTGTACTTTCTAGCTACTTCAGAAATTGCATTCGTTGTACGACCGGGAATTGATTCTGCAAGCTTAAAGTTTTCGATATCTTCCGTCTGACAAAAATATTGTGATCTGAATAACTCAGGTAAACAAATTACCTGTGCACCAGCTTTAGCTGCTTTATCAATCCAAAGAATTGCTTTCTTTAAATTTTCAGAAGTGTCCTTGCTGAAGCTTAACTGAATTAATCCGATATTGAATTTAGTGCTCATAGTAATCCTGAATATTTAATTTAAAATTAAAGAAATATTTGGAGTAGAAAAATTGGTTGGCCGGTTTTAGGGATGATGAAATGATAAATACATATTGAACTAATATCCAAATGCAGAAACCATGTAACCATTCTCATCAAATTCTTTACTCCTAATCAGATTTCCGTCTTTATAGTATTCTTCTTTCTGAATAAAGCCATTAGGATAATAAGTACGGGAGTATGATTCCAGTTTACCTTCATAATAGTATTCAACTTTTTGGAAGGCACCATTTTCATAGTACGAATTTTTTTTGCCTTCAATTTCACCATTAATGTAAGTTGCTTCGGATTTTGGAAGTCCATTCTTATAAAATTCTTTGTATTCACCATCAAGAATATCATCCACATAAGTTCCCATTGATTGTAGAGAACCATCTTCATAATAATTAACCACAAGACCGTTTTTCAATCCATCTTTTATTACAGTCTCAAGCTTCAGATGACCATCAGGGTAATACTCTTTCACCATTCCTCTTCGTTCACCTTTTATATAATCAACCTTCGATTTTACAATTCCGTTTTCATAATATGTTACAAAGATTCCGTTTATAACTCCGTCCTCATAAGGGATTTCTTCTTTTAAAAAACCCGAATCGTAATATGTTTTGGCAACTTCCTGCTTAACTCCGTCTTTAATGAAAGTTTCATTACTCAATGAACCACCATCAGTATAATTTTTGAGCAATTCTTCTTTTGATTCAAATTTTCCCTGGTAATCATATCGCTCACGGTTGAGAAGTTCATCGTTCAGGTATTCATCTTTTACCCGCAGGCTGCCAGCCATATCAAAAAGCTTCACTGTTCCTTCAATTTTATCATTGATAAAATTTGCTTCTAAAGCTACCATTTTATTTTCATGATAAATATAAATTTTCCCGTTCTGCTTTCCATCAACAAAAGTACGTTCGACTTCCACTTCGCCTGTTTTATAATAAGTTCTACTAATACCCTGAAGCATACCGTCAACGTATCTCCATTCACCCTGTCGTTCACCTGTTTTATAATAAGTGTAAGTTATTCCCTCAAGCACTCCGTTTGAATAGTGCTGTTCAGCCCAGAGTTCGCCGCTTTCATAATACCATTTGGAGATACCTTCCTTCACACCATCATTATAATTCCATTCGATGCTTACTATTCCATCTTCAAAGTACCAGGTTGATAAGCCATGTTCTTTACCGTAGCTGAATTTCCAATCCTTCCAGAGTTTTCCGTTTGGATAATATTCTTTATAAAATCCATCGAGCTTATCGTACCAGTACTGACCTTCGGTTTTAATTTCTCCGTTTGGATAATAAGTCTTGATAACTTTTGTACCGGGTAGTTCCTCTGATTGTGCGAAAGAGGTTTCAGCAATAAAGAATGAAATCAGTATTAAAATCATTAAATAAGTTTTATTCATTTCCGCAGAGTGTATAATTTTTTTTTGAAAGAAGAAAATAGGCTTTTTACTTTTAAGGATAAATTCAAAATGAAGTACCTATTTGTAGATCGATGCGCAATCTTATTAGAAAACTATTAATGAAAATTTTTCTCACCAGCTTCGATTTCCATATCAATATAATCTTCAACACGTGGAATGGGACAGGTAAATAGCGATGAATAAGCGCAGTAAGGATTGTATGCTTTGTTGAAATCAATTGTATAAACAAATTCGGGATGATCATTTAATTCAAAATCAAGGTACCTGCCAACACCATAAGTATCTTTTCCCGTTGTTCTATCAGTAAACCAAATGCTGTAGTAAGGCTCACCCGTTCTGCTAAAACTCTGATAAACATTTATCCTGTGAACGGTATTATCCTTTTTCAATTCAAGAAAACCTAGCCGAACAGCTGGTCTTGTCTCACCTTTTGTTCCCAAAACTGCCACAGTATCCTGAACATCATATTTGAAAAGCTTCGATTTGAAAATAAAATCGGGATTGGGTTCATAATAATTCAACGGACTAAATATAATTGTAGTATCGCGGTTAAATGGTGAACTTAGATCAAACTGCAAATTGTAATTTTTTTCTTTTCTTTCTTTTATTAAAGATTCAATGTAGGCTTTTATTTCAGGATCATCAGTGCGAGTTTCTTTGCAAGCTTCAATAAATATCATCGATAATAACAGAACAAAAACTAATCTGTAGTTTGTTTTATTTAACATCCCTCACTGCCCTTCTTTCTTAACTTTCTTTTTCAGTTCATTCAATTTATTCAAAGCTTCGAGTGGAGTAAGCTTTTCAATTTCAAGATCTGTTATTTCTCCTCGCAGCTTATCATCCTGGTACTCAAAAATGCTCATCTGATTCTCCGGGATTTGCATCTTGCGAAGTTTTTCTTTCTTTAACTCATACGGAGTCAATTCTTTGCTTTCAAGATTGCGAAGAATTTCCTTTGCTCGATTTGTAACAAATGCCGGTAGTCCTGCCATCTGCGCAACCTGAATTCCGTAACTGTGGTCTGCTCTTCCAGGATTTACTTTATGAAGAAAGATTACTTTATCATCGTACTCACGCACTTCAACTTTATAATTTTTTATTTTGGGAAACAGATCTGCCATCTCGTTCAATTCGTGGTAGTGAGTAGCGAACAAAGTTTTGGCGGCGACATCTTCATTATCGTGAAGATATTCCGTAATTGCCCAGGCAATTGAAATACCGTCAAACGTACTTGTTCCTCTTCCAATTTCATCTAGCAATATTAAACTTTTTGATGATGCATTGTTCAGAATATTTGCTGCTTCCTGCATCTCAACCAAAAATGTACTCTCACCTGAAGTAATGTTATCACTTGCACCAACACGAGTGAAAATTCTATCCACCAATCCAATCTTTGCACTCTTTGCAGGAACGAAAGAACCAATTTGTGCCATCAGTACGATTAATCCAATTTGTCGAAGATAAACAGATTTGCCAGCCATATTCGGTCCGGTGAGAAGGATTATCTGATCATTCTTATTATCAATCACACAATCATTCGGTTTGAATTTTTCTCCCGGCGGAAGAATCTGTTCAACAACAGGATGACGTCCCTCGATTATTTCAAGTTCTGCTCCATCGTGAACAACCGGCTTTGAATATTTGTAAGCTTCTGCACATTCAGCAAAAGAAATTAGGCAATCAATCAATCCAATCATTCTCGCATTATTCTGTATTGCAACTGCTTCGGCTGCGACATACTTTCTAATTTCATCAAACAATTCTGCTTCGAGTTCGTAAATCTTTTCTTCAGCGTTGAGGATTTTATCTTCGTATTCTTTCAGCTCGGGAGTAATGTATCTTTCAGAATTAACTAGCGTTTGCTTTCGTATATAATTTTCAGGCACTTTATCTTTATGTGCATTGCTTATATCAATGTAATAACCAAAAACATTGTTGAAGCTAACCTTCAATGAAGGAATTCCACTTCTTTCTCTTTCTGTCTTTTGAAGTTTTGCAATCCAGTCCTTTCCGTGAAAGGCAATGTTTCTAAGTTCATCAAGTTCAGGACTAAATCCATTTCTGATAACGCCGCCATCAACTAAAGTTGCAGGTGGTGAATCGATGATTGCACTTTGAACTCTTTCAACTAATTTTTCAAGTGGATTTAATTCTCTTGAAGTTTTTGATAATGCATCTGTTTTAAAACTTGAAAGGTGTTCTTTTATCGCAGGTATTTTTTTAAGTGAAGTTTTAAGTGCGACAACTTCTCTCGGATTTGCTCTGCCTGTACAGATCCTGGAAATTATTCTCTCAAGATCTCCAACCTCTTTCAATTCAGTTTCAATTTTTTTTCGCTGTGATTTGTTCTTCATCAACTCTTCAACACTATCAAGCCGGCTTTGTATTTTTTTCAAATCTCTCAGTGGTGCAGAAATCCATTTCTTTAAAAGTCTGCCTCCCATCGCTGTGGTTGTTTTGTCAAGAATAGAAATCAGCGAACCTTCTCTTCCATCTCCGTGCATTGAATAACTTATTTCAAGATTTCTTCTTGTTGAAGAATCAAGAATCATATATTCGGAAGGATTATAAAGTGAAATCCTGTTGAGATGAGTGAGATTTACCTTCTGTGTTTCCTGCAGATAATTTAACGCAGCGCCGCTTGCAACAATTCCGTTCTGAAGATGTTCAATTCCAAATCCTTTTAGTGTCACTGTTCCGAACTGATTGAGAAGCAATTCATTCGCATAATCGTAATTAAAAATCCAGTCATCCATTTTTGTGATACGGATTGAAGGATTTATTTTGCTGATAACCGGAGTAAGATAATCTTTTTCTTTTTTCTGAATGAGAATTTCTGCCGGAGCTATTGATTCAATCTGCTGCTGAAGATCTGATTCAGGAACTTCGAACGTGAAGAACTCGCCTGTTGAAACATCTGCAAATGAAATTCCTGCAACTTCATCACGAATGAAAACTGAAAGCAGGTAATTATTTTTTTTGTGATCGAGCAGCTTGTCGGAAAGAGTTGCGCCGGGTGTTACAACTTCCACCACTTCCCTTTTTACAATTCCTTTGGCAAACTTTGGATTTTCCATCTGCTCACAGACAGCAACACGGTAACCTGCACGAACCAGCTTTGGCAGATAAGTATCAATTGCGTGATGAGGAAATCCGGCCAACGGAACATCTTCCGCAGCGCCGTTGGCTCTCTTTGTTAATGTTATTCCTAGAACTTTGGAAGCAATTTTCGCGTCGTTTTCAAATGTTTCGAAGAAATCACCGACTCTTAAAAGCAGAATTGTATCCGGATTGGCTTCCTTAATCCTTAAATACTGAGACATTAATGGAGTTTGTCCGTCTCGTCCGGCTTGATTTTCTTTGGGTAACTTGTTGGTTTGTGAATCCTGTTTACTCATCGGGCTAAAAATAGCTCAATCGTAAAAGAATATCAATTTAGAATGCCAGAAAGATGGATGTAATTAGAAATACCATCCCGATTTTTCAGGATGGCATTTCTAAAAAGAAGAAATTATTTGAGCAGAATAAGTTTTTTTGTTGCGACAAAATTTCCAGAGGTAAGTTCATAAACATAAATTCCGCTTGGTAAATCTGAAGCGTTAAATAATGTAGTATAATTTCCTGGGTCCTTTATTTCATTTACCAATGTAGCTACTTCTTTCCCAAGCATATCATAAATTTTTAATCTTACTAACCCTATTGATTTAATTGAATAATCGATTGATGTAGATGGATTAAATGGATTCGGGTAATTTTGTTTAAGAATATACTGAAATTTATTATCGACTAAATTGTCATTATTTGAATTTTTCCCAAAATCATCCGGACCAGCGACTTTTACTATATTTGAAAATTCATCCGAAGTGCGGCTTCCATTCTTCGATCTAATTTTATAATATAGATAAGTAGGTTCGGGCGGTCCTTCAATATCAATTTCATAATCTACAAAATATAATAAAGCTGCTGATTGCGTAGATATTAATTCCCAGCCTTCGCCTTGATTACGATAAATCTGATAGTTAGTTACATAATCTCCGGAATTTGAAGAATGACTCCATTGTAACCTTGGATGGTCATAAAAGTCATACCAGTACAAGTTTTCCGGCGGTAGGGGTTCGAATTCTGTCGTGAGATGCTGAATCCATTCCTTTTCATCCCAAATAGTAGTTTCTTGTGGAAATTCAATCTATGTATCGTAATAGTATAACTTGTTTGTGTTCTTATCATAATCAAGCCATATATCGCCACTATTGCTAGAACCGCTATAAAAATTTTCAATTAGATCAGAAGTTCTGTAATCTATGTCGAACCATTTTATAATCGCTGAATTTTTTATTATCGATACCCTGTAACGACCTAATCCAAAATCATTATCCAACGGAGTATCCCATAAGCCGGTCAAATAAAATTGGGCAAAATCATCTGCAACTACAACTGCTGAATTATATTCACTCGATATATTATGCAAATCATCATCGCTAACGTTTGCATCAAAACATATTGGACTAGTTAGAGTCATCCTAAACTCGTATTCATCATAATTATCTTCCATTATAATTACCAGTTCACCAGATGGTGGTACTTCTTGGCTATATAAAGGAATCAACATTAGAGAGAATGTCACTAAGAAAAACAATACTATAAATTTCATTTCATCCTCCACTTTTTATGTGTTATTATTAATTTTAATTATTGTTTTATGTTTTATTGATTATACTACTTCAATAAAACCATTTTTCTTACTGATCGGAATGAACCTGAAATCATACTGTAAAAGTAAATTCCTGAAGATAACTTGTCAGTATTAAAACTAATTGAATAAGCACCTGCCTCTTTTACTTCTTTAACTAAAACAGCTACTTCTTTACCACTAATATCGAATATTTTTATAGTCACTTTTGATGTATAAGGAACTATAAAATCAATATTAGTAAATGAATTAAATGGATTCGGGTAATTTTGAGATAATTCAAAATCACTCATAAAATAGTAATCAGTTACAACATCTAATGGATGCTCACTTACAGCTACAAGATTTTGAGTATGGAAAGGATATGTTGTGCTTTTGAATCCGCCAACATAAACTACCCCGTTGGAGTTGATTGCAGTAGAGCTAATAAATGAATTATCCCCAACAAATACTTCCCACAACATTAAACCATCACTATCCAAACAGTGAAGATAGCTTTCTTCGTTAAAACCTTCGGACACTAAATAAATTTTCCTTTCAGCATCTGTTATTATATTTCCTTCAACTATTGATTGCTCCGATCTTATTATTTTACTCCAATTCTCATTACCATAATAATCCAGTGATATTACTTCGACTAAAACACTTGTATCTCTCTTTACAGCTATAATGAAATTGCCATTTTTATCGATTGCAGGAGATGAAAATTCACTAAAGCTCCGGAAAGGAAACTGCCAGGCAATACTTCCATCCGGTAAAATGCATTTAAAATAGCATTCGGAAGGCCCATCACGTGTGTATAAATAAATTTTATTACTGTTGTCAATCAACGGTATTCCCTGTTTGGTATCGTAAATATCAATACTCCAAAAAATATTAAGGTTTAGATCGGCTGCTTTTAAAGTCTTATTGTCGTTGTCATCATAGTTTATAAAATAAATTGTATCCCCACCAACCGAAAATAAAAATTCCCTTGTCGCAAAATTAATTACTGTTGAATCTTTAATAGTATTCCCATTCTTATCAAGAATTAATAATCTATTTCTTTCTGATAGATATAAGTTACCATTCTTAGCAATCGCAATAAACGGATAGCCACCTAATGTAATCCCCTCTTTTTTCCATTTAAGATTTCCTGAATAATCAATTGCATAAATTCCACCACCGTTAGAAGCAAAATAAATAGTACTATCAGCACCCAGTGTTGAGCCATTGTTATTCGGCCAAGCTGATGGGGTTATAAATGTCCAGATAGTATCAAGATTAAAATTGAGTGAATAGAATCGGTTGAAAGGATCTGTATTCAGTGATGCGGAACCAGTAAATAAGATGTCATCATATCCAATTACTGGTCCAAAGGAAACACCAAGTGGCATATCTTTTCTGATAACATAGTTAGCATTTCTCGGTCCAATATAAGTAGATCTCCCTGTTCCTTGCATATCTCCACGAATTAATGGCCAAGGTGAATCTGCTAAAGAAGGCCAAGGGATTTTGACTTGCTGTTGACAGATGATAAATGAAGAGCAGAATATTATCAGTAAAATTTTCATCATTAAAATTATTATGATTGAAAAATTTCAAATAACCTAGTTAAAATTTAACGAAAATTTATGTTAATAGCTGCCACTAATGAAGTTCTTGAAAATCCTTCACTTTTTAATATATTTGCCCCTAAATTGTGGAAGAAAAACTGTTCTCTTAATTGCAACTTCTATTCTCGTTAACTGTTAATTTGCAACCAGAAAATTCAGGAGCTAAATGAAAAAAATAGGAATACTATTCGGACAGGAAACTACTTTTCCACCTGCATTTGTTGAAAGAGTAAACTCAAAAAATGAAAAAGGAATCACCGCTGAGTTTGTTAAAATTGACAAAGTTGTGCAAGGCGAACCAAGCGGATACGATGTTATCATTGACAGGATTTCGCAGGATGTTCCTTTCTACAGAGCTTTCTTAAAAAATGCTGCATTGGATGGAACCGCAGTCATTAATAATCCTTTCTGGTGGAGTGCTGATGAAAAGTTTTTCAATAATGCTTTGATGACAAAGCTCGCTGTTTCAGTTCCGAAAACTGTTTTGCTACCATCTAACCAGCATCCTGATGATACAAATGCAAACTCATTCAGAAATCTTGATTATCCTTTGAACTGGGATGCAATGTTCAGCTACGTTGGTTTCCCAGCTTACTTCAAACCATTTGCAGGCGGCGGCTGGAAAAATGTTTATCGTCTTGAATCACCCGATGATTTTTTCAAAGCGTACAATGAAACCGGCCAGCTTGTAATGATGCTTCAGGAAGAAATAAATTTTACAGAATATTTCAGATGCTACTGTCTTGATAGAAAAGATGTTCACATAATGAGATACGATCCGAAACAGCCGCATCATTTACGGTATGTTCGTAATCCGAAACCGATCGAGAAACCACTTCTTGATAAACTTATGAAAGCAGTATTGACAATCAACAACTCACTTGGTTATGATTTCAATACTGTTGAACTTGCTGTAAGAGATGGAATTCCTTACGCAATTGATTTCTGCAACCCGGCACCTGATGCTGATAAAAATTCAGTCGGTGAAGAAAATTTTAACTGGATAGTTGAAGCAGCAGCAAATATGGCAATAAGAAGAGCCAAAGCTCATAAAGCTGGTCAAAATAATTTAACGTGGGGAACGTTTATTAAATCATTCGCTAACAATATTCCGTTAACTGAAAGTTAATAGGTCAAACCTCCGAGGTTTTGAAAACCGCGGAGGTTTTAAAATTCTTATATACAGAATTATTGAGAGTAAAATTTATGGCAGAACCCGGATTGTTCACGCTCGGAGTTGAAGAAGAATTTCAGATTATTGATCCGAATACAAGAGAACTGAAATCTCACATCCAGCAGATAATTGAAGATGGCAAAATGGTCATGGCTGAAAAAGTCAAAGCTGAGATGCATCAGTCGGTTGTTGAAATCGGAACAGATATTTGTAAAGACATTCACGATGCTCGCAGCCAGGTAACGAAGCTGCGGCAGGATCTTTCACAGCTCGCTAATAAAAAGGGATTGAGAATTGCTGCATCGGGAACTCACCCATTTTCTCACTGGAAAGATCAGCAAATAACAGAACATCCTCGTTACCAGGAAATTATAACCGACTACCAGCAGGTAGCAAGAGCAAATTTGATTTTTGGTCTTCACGTCCACGTAGGAGTAGATGACAGGGAAACCGCACTGCACGTTATGAATGCTGCAAGATATTTTCTGCCGCATATTTTTGCACTTTCAACTAACTCACCTTTCTGGCTGGGAAGGAACACCGGATTTAAATCTTATCGTAGTAAAGTATTCGATCGATTTCCACGAACTGGTATCCCTGATTACTTCGGAAGCATCGCTGAGTATGATAATTATGTAAAACTTTTAGTGAAGACCAAATGTATTGATGATGCAAAGAAAATATGGTGGGATATTCGTGCTCATCCTTATTTCAATACGCTGGAATTCAGAATTTGTGATATCCCAATGCGAGTAGATGAAACTATCTGTCTTGCTGCTATTATGCAGGCGGTTGTTGTAAAACTTCATAAGCTCATAAAACAAAATCTTGGTTTCAGGATTTATAGAAGAGCTTTGATAGCTGAAAACAAATGGCGAGCTTCCCGTTATGGTATTCACGGAAAGCTAATTGACTTCGGAAAGCAGGAAGAAGTTGAATTTAAAAAACTTGTTGGTGAACTATTAGAATTCATCGATGATGTTGTTGATGGATTGAGATCCAGGGAAGAAATTCAATACGTTTACAAAATTCTTGAG
>JACZKK010000153.1 GCA_014860115.1 Ignavibacteriaceae bacterium | reverse complement strand
GCCGTAGCTCAACCGTTTGATTATTGACCCAACAAGTACATCAACAACATGATTAAGACCAATTGAGTCGCCGGGAAATTCCTCTGGAACTAATGTTAAAGTAGCACCTGTTGCTTTTCCAATACCGAGTGCCAGATGACCAGCTTTTCTTCCCATAGTTACTATAAAATACCAGCGAGAAGTTGTTTGCGCGTCAACCATAAGACTCTTGACTATTTCAACTCCAATATGCCTTGCAGTTTGAAAACCAAAAGTAGGAATTCCATGAGGAAGGTCAAGATCATTATCAATTGTTTTAGGAACGTGAACAACTTTTATTCTTCCTGCAGCCATCTCATTAACCTTTAATGCACTAAATGCAGTATCATCGCCACCAATTGTAATCAACTTGTCTACATCAAGACGTAAAAGAGATGTGACAGCATTCTCAAGATGTTTATCGTCTTTTGTAGGATTTGCCCGGGATATTCCGATGTAAGAACCACCACGAAAGTGAATACGGCTAACATTATTAATGTTCAATTCTTTAACGTGAGTGGTGTCCCCTTGCATAATCCACTTGAATCCATCCTTAATTCCCAGTACCTCAATGCCTTCAACTTCAGCTCTAATAGTTGCGGCACCGATAACGCTGTTTATTCCAGGTGCAGGTCCTCCACTTACAAGTATTGCCAGTTTCTTCGGGGCAATTGACATAGTTATGTTCTTTCCTCTAAATTATTATTACAGTAATCGTGAAAAAGTATTAGATTGAAGTAATTAATGGAGTATTTTCAACCGGGCAAACTTAATCATCAGTTGTCTTACATTATTTCCTTCAAAAGCTACAGTTGCTTTAATCTGATCTCCGGCTCCGGTTACATCAGTTACTTTACCCAATCCAAATTTTTCGTGCATCACACGGCTTCCAATTCTTACAACTTTGTTTTCCTGATCAAAATCGTCATAATCAACTGAGTTAAAGTATTCATAGAAAATTTCTTTTTTGGTTTTTCTGTTAGCTTTTCTTCCGATGCCGCCATTTATTTCCAGAATGGTTGATGGTTCGATCTCATCTATAAAACGTGAACGGCTTTGATAAGCAACTTCACCAAAACGATATCGGCTTCTTGCATGAGATAGAAATATCTTCTGCTCTGCTCTAGTAACAGCAACATAGAATAGTCTTCTCTCTTCTTCAACTGTGGAATCCTCGCTAAACCTGTTGGCAAGCGGAAATATCTCTTCTTCTAAACCTGAAATAAAAACTATAGGAAATTCTAAACCTTTAGCACTATGAACAGTCAGAAAAGTAACTGCATTTTTCTTATCATCTTTCATATCAATATCTGATACGAGGGAAACTTCCTCAAGGAATTGATCTAGCTTGGCATCTTTATTTTGCTTTGAATATTCAGAAATTGCAGCCATTAGCTGGTTAATATTTTCAAGCCTTGATTGAGATTCAAGAGTATTTTCAGATTTGAACATTTTAACCAACCCTAATTCATCAATTAAAGCCAAAGAAAGTTCACCAACAGATAGCGTATCTTTCAAATTAATATACTTTTCAAGAAGCACTCTGAATCCCTTAACATTCTTCTGAATTCTTTCCTTGATATCAATAACTTCAAAAACTCTATTCATTGTTTGAAATAACGTAAGATCATGCTTCCTTGCAAATGCAATCATACGAGTAACAGTTGTGTTACCAATTCCTCTTTGCGGAAAATTCATAATTCGCAGAATACTTTCTTCATCATTCTGATTAGCTATCACTCTCAGGTAAGCAATAACATCCTTTACTTCTTTCCTTTTGTAAAATTCAACGCCGCCAATGATGATATAAGGAATTTTTTCCTTGTAAAAAATATCTTCCATTGCCCTGCTTTGCGCATTTGTTCTGTAAAGAATAGCAAAATCTTTGTAAGATAGTTTCTTCTTACTTATTTCTTTCTTTATGTATTTGGCTAATTGGAATGCTTCATCTTTTTCATCAGCGCATCGAATTAAAGTAAGCTGCTCACCATCATTATTCTGAGTCCATAATGTTTTACTTACTTGATTTTTATTGTTCTTTATTACAGAATCAGCAGCAGCAAGAATAGTTTTTGTCGAACGATAATTTTGCTCAAGCTTAAAAAGCTTATGATTTTTATAGTCTTTTCTAAAATCTGACATGTTTCCAATATTAGCGCCTCTCCAGCTGTAAATGCTTTGAGCATCATCCCCAACAACAGCTATTTTGCAAGTTCTTGACACCAGCATTTTGAGCAATTCATATTGTGCTTTGTTTGTATCCTGAAACTCATCAACGAGAATGTAGTTAAATCTGCATTTATACTTGTGAAGAATTTTATCGTTTGAGTTGAAAAGCTGAATGGGCTTCAACAACAGATCTTCAAAGTCCATTGAATTGTTTGCTATAAGTCTCTTCTGATATTCTTCATAAATCTCTGCAATCTTTTCATCTCTGAAGCCTTTTACAAATTTCTTTCTGTACTCTGCTGGCATAATCATATGATTCTTAAGAAAGCTGAT
>JACZKK010000152.1 GCA_014860115.1 Ignavibacteriaceae bacterium | reverse complement strand
TCCAGTTTGCTCCTCCATTTGTCGTACGAAGAATTATTCCATCCCATCCTACTATAGTACCTGTAAGTGCATCCGTGAAGGATACACCATAGAGTATCTGCGTTGTACCGCTTGTTTGGGCAACCCAGTTTGCCCCTCCATTAGAAGTGCGAAGAATTCTTCCATATTCTCCCACTGCTGTACCGATGTTCTCATCGGTGAAACATACGCTATAAAGATGTTTCGTTGTTGATTGTTCAATCCAGCTCGTTCCTCCTTTTGTAGTTCGCAGAATTATTCCGCCACCACCTACCACAGTTCCATTGTTCAAATCGCTGAAGGTTACTCTTAGAAGATCGTATGCTGTTCCACTTGCTTGACTAACCCAATTAGCACCGCCATTAGTAGTTCGGAAAATTGTTCCTCCGGTTCCTACCGCAATTCCTATGTTCGCATCTATAAAGCATATTCCATAGAGCGTATTTGTTATTCCACTTGTTTGGTAATTCCAATTTGCCCCTCCATCTGTTGTATAGAGTATTACACCATCTTCCCCAACTGCAATTGCTTTGTTTTCATCAATGAAGCTTACACCGTATAGATGGTTGTTCCAGGGATTCGCCCATTGCCACCAGGTGGCTCCACCATCAGTAGTTCGTCGAATCATTCCGGATATTCCCACCGTAATACCGTTGTTTGCATCAATGAAACAGACATCACGCAGCCAGTTCCATGTTCCGCTGTTCTGTGCAATCCAGCTTGTTCCTCCATCCGTTGTACTTAGGATTGTTCCGTTTCCACCTACTGCTGTCCCGAAATTGGCATCGGTGAAAGTTACTGCATAAAGATCATTGGTAGTTCCGCTTGTCTGTTCAATCCAGCTTTCGCCTCCGTTATTTGTGCGAAGAATTGTACCAATGTCTCCTACTGCAACTGCAGTGTTCGCATCGGTGAGATATACACCAGAGAGATTTTTCATTGTTCCACTCGTCTGTTTAATCCAGCTAAGCCCTCCGTCCGTTGTGCGAAGAATAATTCCGTTGTCACCTACCGCAGCTCCTGTGTTCACATCAACAAAAGAAACACTCCTAAGTGTAGGTAAAGGATTTTGCTGCAACCACTGTGCAAAACAAAATTGTGTGATAAGCAAAAAGAAAAACAAGGTGTGAAGAAGAATTTTCACAAAGCCTCCTATTAGAAGTTGAAAGAGTTAATTTCAAAACTTCTGCTTCGGGAGAGTATTGGGGATGCAGTCTTCAGCACTTAATCACTGGCTGTACTCCTACCCTCTCGTACCCTCTCGGAGTAGAAAAATATCTTAAATTAATGTATATAAATTAATTGATAATAGCAAGTAATGCTTGCCAATTGGCAATCGATTCTTATTCAATCTTGCCTTGGAGCTTCAAAGTCACTTACTCCTCCTGTTAAATCTAAGCTTCATCTAAAAATTTACCTTTCTGCCTTTAAAGAATTGTGCCTGCCCTTTGGCTGAAAATAATGACATCAAATAAATTCCGCCTCTCCTTAGTGAAACGAAGAATTAATAAATTTATGTAAATCAGTTAGTGTTATTTTGAAAGACTTAAAAAATATTGCGTTACTGCTGTTATCCTAGCACCTAAAAAAAACAAGCCTACCTACTGGCTAAAAATAATGACCTCAAATAAATTCCGTTAAAAAATTATATATAATGGAGCGTATAAAAGAAAAATCTGTCTGACACCGCCTTGCGGTGGAGTTATTTTTCTTTAGCGTAATGGAATATAATTTTAGGAATTTATTTGCAGTCTTGACTTTTTGTTTCTTTTGTGTCAAGACAAAAGAAAGAAGAAACTGTTTTTCAGCAGATGTTCTGACGCCTGCCTGCCCTGAGTTTTTCGAAGTGTTGCGTCTTCTCTTCAACTCACTTTTAACTTTAAAAAAATCCGCTTCTTTCGGCGGCTTTCAAGGTTCAGGAAAAACCAGAACAGCAACCGAGTTTATAATCGGATGCTATAAAGATATGAAGCTTAAAAAACCTGCTTTGATTCTGGACAATGAAAAGGGCTCTCGCTTCCTTATCCCCATTTTCAAGAAAGCAGGGATAGAAGCAATTGCAAAAGATTCAACTCATCTTAAAGATATTATCACCGCTTTCGATTTTCTTAACAAAGGCGAGATCGATTTTCTTTTCATTGATTCGCTCACTAAAATCTATTACCGCTTCATCAAAGACTACAAGCTGAACAATAAAAAACAGCGGATGACCTTGCAGGATTGGGGAACAGTTCTCCCCGCCTGGCAGGAAGAATTCTCCGACCGCTTTGTCGAAGTTGAAGGAAATGTCTGCTTTACCGGCCGTGCTGGATTTGAATATGAAAAGGAAGAAGATGAACAGGACTCAGAAGGCAACGTAACTAAGAAAGGCCAGTTTGTTAAATCCGGTGTAAAGATGAAGATCGCGGGTGAAACTCCATACGAAACTGATCTTAATGTCTGGATGCAGCTTGAAAAAGGTTTGAGCAGAGACCACAAGCCAACACAAAAAAATGTTTCTTACATCTTAAAAGACAGAAGCGATACAATAAACGGAAAAATATTTGAAATGCCATCCTATAAAAACTTTCGTCCTGTTGTCAGATTCATTCAGGGCTTGCCGGTTGATGAAGTTGCAGGAGCAACTTTCACAGATAACTTAACGCCCGGAAATGATCTTGAATGGATGCAAAGAAACCTGCAGCGCAAAATTGAAGTCGAAAAGATTCAGGGAGTCTTTGATCTTTATGGATTAGGTGATGCACGAAGCAAAGCAGACAAACAGCTTAAAGCAGCTTTGATAAAAAAAGTATTCGGAACAACTTCATCAATTGAAATAGAAAAAATGGATGCTCACCAGTTGAGTTACCACAAAGAACAACTCGAGGAATTGATGAAAGAGCTTGCAAACGCACAGCCCGAAGATCCTGTTAACTTCATCAATTCAATTGAAATCGGTGAGCTAGATTTATCATTACAATACGAAAAATCAGTAGCATAAAACCTGCCTGCCGGTAGCAGATGCCCTCTGCTGCCGGCTATTATTAAAAACTTTTAGAAAGAAAATACACAATGAAAAAATATAATAGATTCTCAAATGATCCTCGATGGATTGATGCTCGTTTCGGCGAATGCTCGGAATGCAAAACACCATTGAAAGTAAAACGAGCTTTTTATTATCCGCTTACCGGAAACATTTTTTGCCCGGATTGCGGAAGCAAACACTCGGCAGATTTTAACCTGGCTAAACAGGATGAAGATTTTTATAACTCACAATACGGAGCTTCAAGATGAAATACCTCAATCAATCACAGGTCAGAAAACTCGCCAACAAGCACAACCGCAGAGTCGGGAAAGACTTTCTTGTGATGCTCGATGCTATGATTGAGAGGAAAGTTATTCAGGCCTGTAAAACTCACAACGGCGGAAAGAAAACATTAGACCAAGACATTGCCATTTACATCGGAGTAACGAAATAATAATTCGGGCGGACTGCTTTGGCATAAAATTTAACCTCACATAATTTAACGCCAAAGCTGGAAAGTTCGCGAAAAAAAATAATTGTTACTTCATCGCAAATATTTTTTTGATGAATTCCTCAGTGTTTAATTTGCTCGATGCCTCACAAAATAAACTATGATTGAACAATTAGAACTTTTCGCTGACGATAACCCGAGACGTTTCGCAGTTGTTTTCTGCAGCTGCTTAATGGAAGATCAGTTTGGAAATACCTGGTATAGAAAAGAAATTTATCGTAGCAATCTAAATGAGTCTGATGCAAATAATCTTACTGCTTCGCTTAATAGTTCCCTGCTCAGATCTGATGGCAGCATCTATGAAATTATCCCGGAAGTGGGTCCGAACTTTTTAATCTCTTAGATCTAACATTTCTCTTGCACCTAAAAAGAAATTCGTTTCTAAATATTTCCGCTCCTCAATATTAGTCTCACTGCCTAAAAAGAATTGCGTTAAGAAATTTCAAGTAGCGGAACGTCAAAAAACAAAATTTGTCTGAGGCTCCCGTTTTGCGGGAGACGAGTTATTTTGTTTTAGTGAAGCGGAATGAAATTTTAGCAATTATTTTTCAGCAAATGTTCTTTTGTAACTTTTCTTGCACCAAGAAAAGTTAAAGCAAGTAATTCTTCCCTAATGTTTATCCAAAGCTGAATCAAAGATTAAGAAAACTAAGAAGGTCCTGACTTCTTAATCCCTTAGACTTATGTTTGTTCCTTCGTCTCGCTCGCTTCGCTCCAGCGCTCCTTATCTCGCCTCGTAAATGTATAAACCACTTCGCCAAATCTCGCCTGTGCTCGCTTTGCTGCGCTATGCTCGGTGTTGTCTCGCTCGGCTTCGCTAAAGTTGCTTATTCTGTAGCTCGCTCCCTCTCGCCTCGCTTCGCTCGTCGAAGCGGGTCGCCTTCAATCACAAACCATCTTATAAACAATATCAATTTTGCGCTTTCTATGCCCTTAATCCTCACCCGTTCCCTCATCTTTTTCAATCCTACCTCTTTTTCATACTTTATAAATATTTGAACCTATTTTTCATCATTTTTACCTATTTTTCATATCTGATAAACGTTTTTCGTAAAACATTACAGCTTATATATATTTTTCATTGACTTTAATCGTTTTTCATATATATTTGCTGTAAGCATTTTTCAGGAAATATTATGAATAATAAACGTTTTTCACAGTCTATAAATATTTTTCACGAAAGAATAGCTCCTGAACAGGGAAATTTGGTTGGATATGGAGCTCTTATCGATGCCTTAGGCTTAAAGGTACCAATTCCGCACCAGCTTTCATTGATAAGTAAAAAGCATAAAAAATATTCAGTTGATGGATGGAACGTTTATACTGTAAAACATCAACCTCAGGAAACTCTTTATAATCATTTAGTTTTTGCACTAAAATATGAGGGAATAAATCTTTTATTTTTCAAAAAATTATTTGAGAAGTCAAACCAGGTAATGATTGAAGAATGGATTAAAAATGAACCATTGAGCATTTATACCAGAAAGATTTGGTTTTTATATGAATGGTTAATGCAGAAACAATTATCAGTTAATGATTTAAAGGAAGGTAATTATGTTACATTAATAGATGAAAAACTTCAATATGCTTCTCCGGTAAGTGTAAACTCTAACAGACATCGTATTAAAAATAATTTACCGGGTACTGTCAATTTCTGTCCGCTTATTTTTAAAACTGCTAAACTGGAAAAGTACATTGAAGCTGATCTGACTGAAAAAACGAATGTCGCAATCAAAGAAGTTCATAAGGATATATTGCTTCGTACCTCTGCTTTCCTTTTATTAAAGGATTCGAAAGCTTCATTTACTATAGAAGGTGAAAGTCCTTCTCACAGCAGAGCTGTACGTTGGGGTCAGGCAATTGGACAGGCTGGTAGTAAGTCATTAAGCAAAGATGAACTTCTGCGTCTTCAGCATATCGTTATCGGTGATAGCCGCTTTGTTAAAATAGGTTACAGAACAGAAGGTGGTTTTATTGGTGAGCACGATCGCAAAACTGGTGAACCTATTCCTGAGCATATTTCTGCCCGATGGCAGGACCTGGATACTCTAATGAATGGTTTACTTGATACTGAAAATATTTTAGAGACAAATTATTTTCATCCTGTTTTAACTGCTGCAAAAATTGCTTTTGGATTTGTTTTTATTCATCCATTTGAAGATGGTAATGGAAGAATACATCGATATCTTATTCATCATTTATTATCTGTAATGAAATATACTCCACAGGGAATGATATTCCCGGTATCAGCAGCTATACTAGAAAAGATTGAAGATTATAGAAATGTACTGCAGAACTATTCTCATCCATTACTGGATTTTATTGAGTGGAGGAAGACTAAAGACAATAATGTTGAAGTGTTAAATGAAACCATTGATTATTACCGATATTTTGATGCCACTCTCCACGCAGAATTTTTATTCGATTGTGTAGATTATACGATACAAAAAATTATTCCGGCAGAAGTATCTTACCTTCAAAAATATGATGCTATGAAAGCCTGGTTGGATGATAATTTTCAGATGTCTGATAAAATCGTGGCACTATTAATTCGCTTCCTCGAGCAAAATAACGGATCATTCTCAAAAAGATCAAGAGAAAAGGAATTTGCAGTTCTAAAAGACGATGAAGTAAACGAAATAGAAAAAAAGTATAAAGAAATAATGACTTGAAAGGAAAACTAATTAAACCATTTTAATGTGAACCAAAATTATCGCAGAATACTAGAATGTGAAAACATTTCTCCTCGATAAATTTTAATTGACATTATCCTAAAAACTCTTTATGATTGTGATGTTCTTACTCTTCGCATCAGTAAGAATATTAAAGTTAAACTCAATGCCTGCACATCCCCCAATGTGTAGGCATTTTTTTTGTTGTAAAGTTCTGATTTTCTTTAATACACAAATCCTATTATTCCTCAATTACTTGAAATCAAATAACAATACTCCTAAAAATAAAAGCCCCCACCAACCTGCCTACCGAACAAGCAGGCTTTCATTGATAGGGGTTCAAGAAAACAAATATTTTTTTCTATTACTTCAACAGAATCATTTTCTTAGTTTCAACAAAAGACTCTGTTTTTATTCTGTAGAAATATATTCCGCTCGGTATTCCACTTGCATCAAATTCTACTTCATAACTTCCCATTTCCATTTCTCTATTTACCAGGATTCCTACTTCATTACCTAGCACATCATATATCTTTAAAGTTACTGAAGTTCTATTTGCTATCTGAAATTTTATTCTCGTAGAGGGATTGAATGGGTTTGGATAGTTTTGATAAAGAAGAAATGAATTTGGTTGTGTTGGATTGGGTTCCGTTTCAATAAATGTTACTCCGCCGTTTGTTGTTTTCAGAATAGTGCCAGCTTGCCCCACAGCTGTTCCATTGTTTGTATCTGTAAAACTGACTGCCCATAAATCTTTTGTTGTCCCACTAACCTGAGGAATCCAATTTTGCCCACCATTTGTTGTTCGTAAAATGGTTCCATCTTGACCTACGACTGTCCCAATATAAGTACTCGTAAAGGAGATACCATAAAGCCATTTAGTTGTTCCACTAACTTGAATAGTCCAGTTATCACCACCATCTGTAGTTCTGAGAATAATTCCATCTAAACCGACTATCGTTCCATAATTAGCATCTGTAAAGAAAACACCACGTAATCCTGCAATTGTCCCCGAAGATTGCTCAATCCAATTATTGCCTCCATCAATTGTACGGAGAATTTTTCCATATTCACCAACTAATGTCCCGGTATTTGCGTCAATAAAGGATACTCCCAAAAGTCCATTTGTTGTTTCACTTAATTGAGTAACCCAAGAAATTCCACCATCTGTTGTTCTCAAAACAATTTCAGTTGGATCATATTGCGTATTGCCAACTATCGTTCCTGTATTTGTATCTGTAAAACATACAGCAAATAAATTCCAAGTTGACCCGATACCTTGGTAAATCCAATTTATCCCACCGTCAGTTGTTCTTAGGATTGTACCATACCAGCCCACAATTGTTCCAGTATTTTCATCCGCAAATGTAACAGCACTGAGAGGTTGAGCTGGGGTGCTTGTTTCTTGAGTCCAAGTGATTCCACCATCTGTCGTTCTGAGAATTTGACCATAATTACCAACAACTATTCCATTATTTACATCAGTAAAATATACTCCCTTTAATAATACAGATGTCCCGCTAGTCTGCTGGTACCACTGTGCGGACATTTTAATCGAAAGAATTAAAACCAGGAACGATATTTTAAGGGTTCGCATTTTACGCTCCATTAAAATTAAATTTAAAATTTTTACTTAAGTAGAATCATCTTCTTAGTTTCAACGAACTGTCCTACTCTTAACTGATAAAAATATATTCCGCTCGGCAGACCTGTCTTGCCGTCAGGCAGGTTCGCAGCGTTGAATTCAACTTCATAAACTCCCGCCTGCTTTTCTTCATTAACAAGTGTTGCTATTTCTTTTCCCAACAGGTCATATACTTTAAGTGTTACAAATTGCCTACTGCCAATTGCATACTGCAGCCTGGTTGATGGGTTAAACGGGTTGGAATAGTTTTGTGATAAATAATATGATTCAGTATTAATTCCCTCATCAACTCCGGCAATATTATTGAATATATGCTGAACTCTCCACTTATCCTGATTTGACACCCCGAGAGCGTAGTAATAATTATTCACAATTGGTATAGAACCAAACTCATTATAATCAAACAATTGATAAGCAAATGGAAAAAGCTGGTTTGGATTTTCATTTGCTGCAAATGCATCTCCATTCGTTATAGCGGCAATTAAAAAATCACTGGCTGTCGGTAAATTTATTTTAATAAATTTATTCGCAGTTGGTTGAATAAATTGATTTATTGCAATTGATGGTGAAATAAATTGTGTCGTTAGAGCAAGCGTCAACAAGGGGTAATTAGCAGCTTCCTCAAAATAAATTCCCGGTACTGCTCTGCTATTTGTAAAATATGTCCAGATACCAAAATTGTTTAACTCCTCTTTAAGAGAAGTGCTTACTTCATTGCAACTTTGATCGATTGCCAGAATAGCTGGAGTATTTGGTATTAATTCCCATTGCCGTTTGATGATAAAGTAGCCAATTTTATCTCTTACAAATATATTCCAGATTGCAACATTGTAGCCATTCTGTTTTGGCAATGCAATTTCAGGATGGTTAAAATATGAATTCATATATGCGTAATAGTCATTAACATCATTATAAACGAACTCTTCCATTGCAGTCGAAGTTAATTCGTAAAAGAATAAATCTGAATTTCTATAAGGTGAACTGCCATTAAGCACTGCATAGTTACCTAATTGAATTCCGTGATGAAACTCGTGAGCAACAGTTACTTTAAGCCCGTCAAGCCCTTGACTATAATAACCTGTGTAATTATTGTCAATAACCATAAACGTAGTCCAATTTACAGAACCGACCATATTTTCCCATTCAGTGTAACCATAAACACCGCCCCCTTGATTTTGAATATAGACATCATATTTATCATCCCCACCTGCTCCATTATCGGTAGGTGGTTGTAAATATCCAAGATAATCTACTTGAAATCTATAAACTGAATCTAAAGCAAACGCTACTTCAGCAACATTCTGCTCTACAGTAAAACCTGAAACGTATGCAGGTGTATTTGTTCCACTTGCATCAAAGTGTATCCTGAAAAACCCTGAAGGTGAAACCACACTTGTTTGCAAAACTGGTCTAGCTAGTAAACCCTCTATAATTTCCTTCTGCTCGTTACTAAATTTGCTAAGATTTAATTTTATTTGATTTATAATATTGAGCCCACATTTGTCCGGTGATCTATGAGGATCTGAAATATCATTCTCACTTGATTTAATAGTAACAAATAGCTTGTACAGAGAATCTAACGATTGATTTATTTGAGCTGAAGTAATTGATTGAAATGAAGAAAATATTAGAATAGTAATAATAAATATGAATGTATTTACTGAAGTATATTTATTATTTCGCATAATGCTATTCCTGAATAATTTTAATACAATAAACTAAATTAAAATAAATGAGTAAACTAAAAGTTTTTACTTTTTAATCTTTTACCATACATTTGTATGGTATGCAAAGAAAAGACTTCAAATCTCGCTTATTTAACAAAAATATAAAATCAGACAACCTGGACTATTGGTTCTACCTTTACGCAGAATCGCTTTATAGATTAAAACTAAACACAGAACTCAACTGCTCTTGTTCAGAATGCTGGGTAGAAAAAACAAAGCTTAATCATTTATTAGATCAGATAGAAGAAGAAGGTCACGTCCCTCCTATTCGCAGAAAAAATAAAATAACCGGCAAGGGTGATTGTGGAAGAAGATTGGGTCCAGTAGCATAAAAAATAATTGTTCTCTCTATTCCGGGTGGCTATGCCATCCTCATTCAGTCGCAAATATTTTTCTAAGATTAGAACATTCACAACTGCCTGCCCGACCACTGGCGGGATTCGTTTCGTCATCCTCGCTTCGTTCGTCTTTCTCAACTCACAATTATTCAAGGTTTAGATTCATCCAGGCATCTCTTTCCTGCTCGCCTTCGTTCCCCTAAGTTTAGAATAAAATATCTGTTTCAAAATCGTGCCCAAATCGTGCCCAACTTGGTAAAAGTTGGGACAAAAAGGGATAATTTTAAAGAATTAATTGTTTAAGTTTTGAGTTGTATTTTAAAATTTTAATACTCGTCTATCTGACTACGGATCAGAAGGTTTGGGGTTCGAATCCCTACGGGTGTACTACTTATTCCTGATAATCTTTTCTGTTTTTATACCCGAAGCAATCTACATTTTTAGTTATTTTTGAAGTACTATTTTTTATTTGAAAAATGACTGATTCAATTCACGGAATAGTTTTCAATATTCAACGTTTTGCCATTCACGATGGTCCTGGAATTCGTACAACCGTTTTCTTTAAAGGATGTCCTCTCCGCTGCTGGTGGTGCCACAATCCCGAAAGCCATAAAATCCTTCCGGAAAAATTTGATGGATGTAATTTAAGACGTGGTTTCGATCAATCATTTACAATGAATAAGGATGAAGTTGGGAAAGAAATTTCTGCTGATGAGTTAATGATTGAAATCGTAAAGGATAGACTCTTCTTTGAAGAATCCGGAGGAGGAGTAACATTTTCCGGCGGTGAACCGTTGATGCAATCTGAATTTCTAACCGTTTTACTGAAAGAATGTAAGTCACTTGGAATTCACTCCGCAGTTGATACAAGTGGTTTTACATCCGAAGATATATTAAATCAGGTTGCCCCAAATGTTGATCTTTTTCTGTTCGATCTTAAATTGATGAACGATGATGTTCACGAAAAGTACACGGGCGTTTCAAATCAAATTATCCTGAAGAACTTAATTGAACTGGATCAGCTTGGTAAGAGAATAATAATTAGAATTCCAATCGTTCCGGAAATCACAGATACAAACGAAAATCTTTTTGCTATTCGCGGCTTTATCTCCTATCTGAATAATGTTATTGAAGTTAATCTTCTGCCTTACCATCGTGCCGGTGAAGGTAAATACCAGAGGTATAAAAAAGAAAATAGAATGAATGATACGGTAACTTCCGACAAAAAGAATTTAGAAAATATCAGACAATTTTTTAGTGAATTAAAATGTAAGGTAAAAATCGGCGGATAATTATGAATGAAAGAATAAAAAAACTCAGGGAAGAAAGTTTAAATTCTGAAGAAAAAATTTCCATTGAAAGAGCTCGATTACTAACTGAATTTTACTCCAGCGGTTTAGCTGATCAGTGTTCAGTTCCGGTTGCTAGAGCCAAAGCATTCAAATATATACTTGAGCACAAAGAATTGTATCTGGGCGAAGATGAGTTAATTGTAGGTGAACGAGGACCACTTCCCAAAGCAACTCCAACTTATCCTGAACTTTGCACACATAGCCTTGAAGATTTTAACATCCTCAACAACCGTGAAAAGATTTCATTTAAAGTTGATGAGGAAACGAAAAAATATCAGTTCGAAGAGGTAATGCCTTTTTGGAACGGAAGATCGATGAGAGATAGAATATTAAATGAAATGGATGAGCAATGGAAAGATGCTTACTCGGCCGGAGTGTTTACTGAATTTATGGAACAGCGTGCACCTGGTCATACTGTCCTCGATGATAAGATTTACAGAATGGGAATGAAAGATTTTAAGGAGAAAATAAAAGCATCAATTGATTCTCTTGATTTTTACAACGATCCTCAAGCTTTGTCAAAAAGAGAAGAACTAAATGCGATGGATATTGCTGCAAATGCTTTGATAAGTTTTGCAAAGAGATACAGCCTAAAACTTTATGAAGTCGCACAAAATGAAAACAATCAAAATAGAAAAGTTGAACTGGAAACTATTGCTGGCATTTGTGACCGCGTTCCTGAAAATGCACCGAAAACTTTTTGGGAAGCTCTTCAGTATTACTGGTTTGTCCATCTCGGAGTAATAACTGAACTGAACACCTGGGATTCGTTTAATCCCGGCAGACTTGATCAGCATCTCTATCCTTTTTACAAGAGAGATATTGATTCGGGATTACTGGATAAGGAAGGAGCCAAAACTCTGTTACAAGCATTTTGGATAAAATTTAATAATCAACCGGCACCTCCTAAAGTTGGAATCACTTCAAAAGAGAGCAACACATACACTGATTTCTGTCTTATTAATGTTGGTGGTTTAAATGAAAAAGGTGAAGATGCAGTTAACGAGCTCACATATTTAATTCTTGATGTGATTGAGGAAATGCGTTTACTGCAGCCGAGTTCGATGGTTCAGATAAGTAAAAAGAATCCCGACCAACTTGTTAAACGAGCTTTGTATATAATCAAAACTGGTTACGGTCAGCCATCTTTGTTTAATACCGATGCAATAATCCAGGAAATGCTTAGACAAGGTAAATCAATTGTTGATGCAAGAAATGGTGGTGCAAGCGGATGTGTTGAAACGGGTGCATTTGGTAAAGAAAGTTATATTCTCACAGGTTATTTTAATCTGACAAAGATTCTTGAGATAACTTTGAATAATGGACTCGATCCACAAACAGGAAAACAGATAGGTCTCCAAACGGGAGATCCGAAATCGTTTGAAACTTTTGAAGAATTAATTGAAGCTTACGAAAAGCAAATTAATTACTTCGCTGATATTAAGATAAAAGGTAATGTTATTATTGAAAGACTTTATGCTGAATACCTCCCTGCCCCGTTTATGTCATTATTGATTGATGATTGCATCACAAAAGGAATTGATTATAACAATGGTGGTGCCAGGTATAACTCTTCCTACATTCAGGGAGTTGGAATTGGAACAACGACTGACTCACTCACTTCGCTGAAGTATAATGTTTTTGATAAGAAAAAGTTCACAATGGAAGAATTTTTGTTTGCATTGAGTAAAAACTTTGAAGGATTTGATGAGCTTAAGAGTATGTTGAGCAATGAAACTCCAAAATACGGAAACGATAACGATTATGCTGATGAAGTTCTTAAATCAGTTTTTGAAATTTATTTTTCAGCGATTGATGGAAGACCGAATACAAAAGGTGGACATTTCAGAATAAACTTGCTTCCTACTACAAGTCACGTTTATTTTGGAAGTGTAACCGGTGCAACTCCAGACGGACGACTTGCCGGACTTCCAGTTTCAGAAGGAATTTCTCCTGTTCAGGGTGCTGATGTAAACGGACCAACTGCTGTTTTAAAATCAGCAGCAAAGATTGATCATTTGCGAACAGGCGGAACTTTGTTAAACCAGAAATTCTCTCCACAAATATTCGAAGGCGAAGAATCAATAAATAAAATAGTTTCTCTAATACGCTCTTACTTTAAGATGGATGGACATCACATACAGTTTAATGTGGTTGATGCTGAAACTTTACGAGAAGCACAAAAGCATCCTGAAAATTACAGAGACTTAATTGTCCGAGTTGCTGGCTACAGTGATTACTTTGTTGACCTCACTCCAGAACTTCAGGAAGAGATAATTCGAAGAACTGAGCAAATGAGTTATTGAAAAGCAATAAAATGACTCTCCCAAAATACTTTTTGATTCTTCTTATGTTTTTAAGTTCGAATTCATTTGGACAATCTGATTCAACAGAATCTAATATGGAACGATTTCAATTTACACCCCGAGTTGCAGGTGGTCAGATTGAAGCTACAACTTTGCTGTATGTTCTTGAAGTCGGAGGATTGGTTGATCTAGATTTCATTACTGAAGCAATTGAAAATCCTAAATCATTTGGGCTTCGACTAGGAGTAGAATATTATTCATACCTTGAGGCTGGCGGTCCGACAGGCGGAGGTCCATTTACCGATTATTGTCTTTATGGAAGACATACCATCAGAATGAATGATTTTTGGTTTACGATTCTTGGAGGTCTAGCTTATCACACTTATGATGCAACTTATTATGACGATAAGGTACTGTTCCGAGCTGGATTAGAATTCAAGTACAATTTATTGGGAAATGAAGCAGGTTTATTACTCAAGGGCTCAACTTCATTCCAAGAACAAACATCTTATTTTGGCTTTGGTATCTTCTTCGGATATTTTCAGTGATTTTATTATTCGTTTTCTAGTTGATTGCCTTAATAGTTAATTTTAATACAATAAAATTATTTTTTTTAAAACTAGTTAGCATAAACGCGGCTGCAGGCACGTCGAATTAATTCTTATAAATAAAGGAATCAATCTATGAAACGCTTAAACACCATCCCGGTAATTTTATTTTTTGTCTTTATACTCACTTTGTTGCTTACAGGATTCAATCAGGCACAGGAAAAGAAAAAAATAACTAAGCTTGATGAATTGCCTCGTTATACCTACCCTGCCGAAATAAAAGCATCAGAGCTTTTAGTTTCCGAAAATGAATTCAAATTGTTAACTGAAGCAGTTAGAAAAGATATTCTAAACACACTTAATGAATATGAAATTGATGATAAAACTACGCTAAAGGGATACTATTCTACTTTGCGCAATATCGATATGCTTGAAGGAAATTTTGAGTCTGCATTACAATACACCGAAAAGATACTTCTATTACAGGAAAAACCTGCTGATAAACTTATGAGCGGAATTATTGACAAATCACTTATTGAAGCGATGCAAAAAAATAAAACTGATGATAAAGAGATTACCAGAAATGAATTCAAAAAAAATCTAAAAACAAGAGTTGATGCTTTGCCCTGGGATGTGGTTCAGGATGATGTTGAACAGTTGAAAGGCAATTACGAAATATTAAGTGAGAATGTACTTGTGGGAATGATTCAGACACAAATTGATCCTTCAGTGGAGAAAACAAAAAATATTAGTGGAGATGTTGCTGCTCAGCTTATCGGAATGCGAAAATTCATTGTACTTATAAATCCTTACAAAAACGAAGCAGTTGAAATTTTTAGTGAGTATATAGATGCAAATAAAGTAGAAAAGGAAAATATCTGGAAAGATAGAGACGTCGATCTTTCTGAAGTAAAAAACCTTTCTAAAGTGATGGTAGGAATATGGGATTCAGGCGTTGACATTGAGGTATTTAATAATCAGGTGTTCATAAATACTAATGAGAAAGTTGATGGAATTGATAATGATAATAATGGTTTTGTGGATGACTTGCACGGAGTAGCTTTTTCATTAGAAGAAGATTACACCACTCGCCTTTTATACCCAATGACAGAGGTTGAATTAGAGAACTACCCTAACATGAAAATGCAAATAAAGGGACTGATGGATCTCCAGGCTGCAATTGATAGTCCCGAAGCAACTGAATTGAAGAAAAAAATGAGTACTATGAATCCCGAGGATACGAAACCATTTTTAGAAGAACTAGCGTTGTTCAGCATGTTTGTGCATGGTACTCATGTTGCAGGAATTGCAATTAATAATAATCCCTATGCCGAAGTACTGGTTGCCAGAATAACATTTGATCATCATGCTATTCCTGCTCCACCAACAGTTGAGGTTGCAAATAAAGCAGCTGAAAACTATATGGCTACTGTAAAATATTTTCAGGCTAACAAAGTGCGTGTTGTTAATATGAGTTGGGGCTGGACATTAAAAGAAATTGAAGGAATGCTTGAAGCCAACGGTATTGGAAAGGATGCCGAAGAGAGAAGTCAACTTACGCGTACAATCTTTGATATATACAAGGATGGACTTTACAGCGCAATTAAAAGTGCTCCTGAAATATTATTTATAACTGCTGCAGGTAATTCTGATAATGACGTAACTTTTGATGAAGTTATCCCATCTATGTTTGACCTGCCTAATCTAATTACTGTAGGTGCGGTTGATCAGGCTGGTGAAGAAACCGGCTTCACAAGTTTTGGCGAAAGTGTTGATGTTCATGCCAACGGATTTGAAGTTGATAGCTATCTGCCAGGTGGTGATAAAATTGAGATGTCCGGAACTTCAATGGCTTCACCTAATGTTGTTAACCTGGCTGCTAAACTATTGGCTCTTGATTATTCGCTCACCACAACTGAATTGATAAAACTAATTGTAACGGGTGCTGATAAAAGTGAAGATGGACGCATCACTCTTATAAATCCCAAGAAGTCTGTCGAATTATTACAAGCTGAGAAGAAATAAAACAGGCACACTATTTAATATTCAATAACCCCTGCTTATCGGAATGAACAGGGGTTTTTTAATTGAACCTCCCTGATAGATAGTTGAATTTTTGTCTAAGAATTCAACTCTAAACTTTCAAATAATAAATCATTTTTATTATTTTTAATCCTAGAGGGAATAATTAACATTCATCCACTAACAGGAGGTTATGCAATGGTTCCTATAATGTCTCTTTGGCTGCCGATACTTCTTTCGGCGGTTGCAGTTTTCATCATCAGTTCAATCATTCATATGGCGCTTGGCTATCACGCAAACGATTACAAAGAACTCCCAAACGAAAAAGATGTTCTGGATGATTTACGAAAATATAATATTCCGGAAGGCGATTATCATTTCCCACGTCCAAAAGATATGAAAGATATGAGTTCACAGGAATTCCTGGAAAAATTAAGAAAAGGACCTGTGGGATTGATGACAATTAAGAAAAGAGAATCTTCGTCAATGGCAAAAGAACTTTCTCTCTGGTTTATCTATTCGATTATAGTCGGAGTATTTGCAGCTTATGTTGCCGGTCGTGCATTACCTGAGGGAGCGCATTATTTATCAGTTTTTCGATTTGCTGGGGTCCCGGCGTTTGCTGGATACAGCTTAGCGTTATTACAAAATAGTATCTGGTTCAATAAAGGCTGGTCAGCAACCTTTAGATCAATGTTCGATGGTTTCGTATATGCTCTTTTCACCGGAGGAATTTTCGGTTGGCTCTGGCCAACAATGTGAAAATATTTTTTGAAATGCCGGACTCCGATCCGGCATCTTTTTAATTTCCATTCCGGTATAGTATCAATACTGTGAACGGAATGACAATCCAGGTAACTCACTATATTATCTTTAAAATGAATATTTTTATTGTGTAATTACTTTAAACTATTTTACTGAATGGGCATCAGCAGAAATACATTATTGTGGGCTTCACGAAACGATTGGTTAAAAAATCGCATTCCAAAAATGAAGTTCGTACAAAAAGCTGTTAAACGTTTTATGCCGGGGGAAACTATTGAGGAAGCCTTAGTTGCTGCTAAAGATTTTTCCAAAAAAGGCATACCAACCACATTTACTCATCTGGGAGAAAATATACAAAGTCTCAATGAAGCCGAAGAGAATACGAATCACTATCTTATTTTGCTGGATAAAATATCAAATGATAAATTAGATATCGAAATATCACTTAAGCTGACACAAATTGGTCTGGATTTATCATTTGATAAATCACTTGAACTCTATTCTAAAATTGCACTTAGAGCACAGGAATTAAATAATAATATCTTTATAGATATTGAGGATAGTTCCTATGTGGATAAAACAATTGCATTCTATAAAAAGATTAAAGAGAATCAAGATAACATCGGACTCTGCCTTCAAGCATATCTTTATCGAACATTGAATGACCTCAAAAATTTGATTGCAATAAAACCCAGCATTCGATTGGTTAAAGGTGCATATAAAGAAGCTTCAAGTATTGCGTTTCCTAAAATATCTCAGGTAAACACAAATTATATGAGATTATCAAAATATTTACTCGAACAAAGCAGAGAGAATGGAATTCGTGTTGCATTTGGAACTCATGATTTAATGATTCAGGAGCAAGTTAAAAATGAAGCTAAGAAGATCGGTCTGCAAAAAGATAAAATAGAATTTCAAATGCTATATGGAATTAAAAGTACTGAGCAAGTTAAATTAGCTCATGATGGGTACAAAATAAGAACACTCATCAGCTATGGAGAATACTGGTATCCGTGGTATATGCGCAGACTTGCAGAGCGACCTGCAAATGTTACTTTTATATTAAAAAATATATTTAATAAATAAATTAACTTTATAAATACAAAAAGTTATGACAAATAATTTAATAGGAATCTATCCACCTTTAACGACCCCATTTGTAGATGATGAGGTTTCAATAAACAACCTGATTGCAAATATCCTAAAGTATGAAATGAAGATGCTGTCTGGTTATGTTCTATTCGGATCAAATGGAGAAAGCGTATTTCTAACTCGTGATGAAAAATTAACTTTGATTAGAAAAACCAGGGAGCATACGAATAGAACTATAATTGCCGGAACGGGAATGGATTCAATAAAAGAAACTATTTTTCTCACAAATGAGGCAGCAGAATTTGGAGCAAATTATGCCTTAATAATTTCCCCATCATTTTTTAAATCAGAAATGAAACACCGTACGTTTTTGAATTATTTTACCAAGGTAGCTGAGAGCGTAATGATTCCCGTAATCATTTACAACGTTCCAAAGTTTACGAACGTAAATATTGAAACAGAAACAATTATTGAGCTATCCTCTCATCCAAACATTATTGCTCTGAAAGATAGTACAGAAATCACTTCCAGAATTTCAGAAATTGCTGCCAATGTTCATCCCGGATTTAAACTAATTGTTGGAACTGCTTCTGTACTTTATCCAGGATTGTTAGCAGGTGCAAATGCAGGCATCTTAGCTCTTGCCAATATTGCTCCTGATCAATGTATCCAAATTTATAAATACTATCGGGAAAATAATTTTGATATGGCCCTGGAAATACAGAACAGAATGATTCCAGTGAACAAAGCCATCACCTCAAAATTTGGTGTCGCAGGATTAAAGGCAGCAATGGATTTATTAGGTTATTTTGGTGGTCTTCCCCGATTGCCGCTTGAGCCATTAAGTGAGGCTCAACTAATAGAATTAAAAATGATTTTAAAGAAAGCATCTCTAATCGAATAAGGTTTAACTATGACTTCTTTCATTCCTCCAAATAGAATTTTAATGGGTCCGGGTCCTTCAAATGTTCATCCAAGAGTTTTGGAAGCAATGGCTCGTCCAACAATTGGTCATCTTGATCCAAAATTCATTCAACTAATGGATGAAATAAAAGAACTGCTCAAGTATGCCTTTCAAACTAAAAATGAAGTTACATTTGCTGTTTCAGGCCCGGGTTCAGTTGGAATGGAAACCTGTTTAGTAAACCTAGTTGAGCCTGGTTCTAAAGTTTTGGTTTGTATCAACGGTGTCTTTGGCGGAAGGATGAAAAGTATTGTTGAAAGATGTGGTGCTCACGCTTTCGTTTTAAGTGTTCCATGGGGAAGAGCAATTGATCCAAATTTGTTTGAAGATACACTGAAAAAAAATGCTGGAATATCTGTTTG
>JACZKK010000151.1 GCA_014860115.1 Ignavibacteriaceae bacterium | reverse complement strand
CTGATATTTTCGACCAGGTGGAACCACTATTTGTTGTTTTAAGAATTATTCCATCACCACCAAAAGGTAAAGTTGATCCTACTGCAAAGCCAATATTGCTTTGTCCGGGTGGAAAACTCATATCAAAAATATGTACAGGAAAACCGGTATCTATCCATTGCCATCCCTGAGCACTTATATTTTGAATCAATAATAAAAGTAAAACTGTTGTTGCTGATAATATTTTTTTCATTTTATTTCCATAATCTTTTATGATTATAAATTTTTACTTGAGAAGAATCATCTTCTTTATTGCGTTAAATTTTTCAGTTCTCAATTCATAGATATACATTCCGGTTGCTACTCCATTTGCATTCCACTGGTATTGATATCTTCCAGCCTGAAGTGATGTATTAACCAGTTCTACTACCTTCTCGCCCAATGCATTGTAGATCGATAACTTCACATTATTTACATCTTCCGGTAATGAGAACTCTATCATTGTGCTCGGGTTGAATGGGTTCGGATAGTTTTGTTCAAGTGAGTAAACTGTTGGTAACAACTCTCCGCTTACCATCAGTTTGTTGATGGTTGCATTCTCGATTACAACATCTTCACCTGACTTCAGATTTGTGTTGATCATCTTTCCACTCTCGTCCATCAAACTTATATCCATTCCTTCAACTCTTACTGTCAATGGATATGTTACTCCACTCATATCTATCGTCTTCACTGAACTGTTTATGTCTTCTGCTATCCTTCCACTGTTGTACCTGATATCAAACATTCCTGTTGGTGGTGCAGGGGGTAATTCATACTGAGTTAAGTCTGTTTCACCTTTTACTGCATACAACGTATAATTTATTCCCGTTGCATCTGTAAGAATGATTCTTCCCCATTCTTCCGGGAAGTATTCTACTGCTTCACCTTTTGCCATAGTCTCTGGTATGATTATCTGTCCAGCTGCATTCAACTTTATCCAGTATCCATATCCTGGATCTATTGTTGTTGCTACTGCGTATCCACCAGCATACTTAAAGATTGGACCACTCTGTAATCCCGGCGGATTTGTTGTTACATTAGCTGCAGTAGCTGCTATCTCATAACCGCCAAACAGATTCCAGCCTGAGGCTCCTGCGATTGGATCGTGAGCTACTATCTGAATTCCACCTACTGGCCATTCGTCACCTGTGTTATATGTCCTTGCACCAGCGTGTTTCATCCAGTAGCCTATACCCGGAACTGCATCAGTTACAGTCTGATATCCGCCAGCATATCTGAATACGTTTGCACCTGGGTCTCTGAATGACCACCATGTGTTAACGTTCTGATCTGGTGTATTCAATCCTGGTATTGATACCATATTCCAACCGTCTGCTACGTTTACTGAAAGCTGGAATGTAGAAGTTCCACCAAAATCATAAGTATATATCTGTGTTATATTAGTCGTTGCACCTGTATAACCTGAAGCAACAACAAGTTTCCAGGTTGTACCGCTACTTACTGAACCTAAAGAAGCTCCTAAAACTGGTGTAGGAACATTCTTCTGTGGTATCCAGCTATCTGTGCCCGGTAAATAAACAAAACACGGACTTGGACTTGCCGGAACCCAAGCTGCAGTCGGACTGCCAGCTGCTACTATGATTCCATCATCACCCCATGGTGCAGCATCAAATCTGTACATTGCACCTGCAGGATAAGATGTGGCTTCTGCTGTGTAAGTTTTTCTTTCCTGGCTATTAGCGATAAATTCGGTGAGACTTCCACCGTACTCTGAGTAAAGTTGTCTGTTAATTCCAGGATATGGAGCAGCCATTGTTGTCCAGGTAATTAATAATGGATCTGTTCCATCGATCGTACCAACATAAACGGTGTTTGAAATGCCAAGATCATCGGCACCGGCAACGTAAATAAGTGTGTTGCCTGTTACAGAAAATGCGCCACCGAATTTATTACCCGGCATAGCTGTAGCAGTTGCCCAGGTATTAGCAGTAACGTCATATACATAAACCGCATTGGTAAGAATCGAACCTGTTAGAACTCCACCAGCAAAGTATATTTTATTGTTATAACCAACTGCTTTACCCCAGCCTGTTGCTGCTGGCAATGGTGCTACAGTTGACCATGTATCTAATGCGATATCATATTTATATACTGTTGACTGATAAACGCTTGCAGCGTCCGATCCGCCAATAGCATAAATAAAATCACCAACAGCTGCAGAAGCTAAAACTCTTCTTCCGGCAGGTAGTGGTGCTATTGCTGTCCATGTATTTGTAGCAACTTCATATTTATAGCACTCTGTTAAGAGAGTTGAAGTCGTATTACCACCAAGACTATACAGGAATCCATTATGACCAACACCGCTGCCTAAATATGTCGTAGTTGGATAAACACTTCCGGATGCCCACTGACCACTTGTATCAGCAACGGAAACTATCTTATCGAGACAGTCATTTGCTGTGTTCTGATCTGTGCCTAATTGTGTGCATACATCTACAGTGTAAATTCCGGCAACAGCATTCCAGCTATCAAACGTTACTTGTTCTGATGCACCGGGTGCAAGACTCGTCACGTTCTTTGTGGAAGAATATCCACCGGTAATTGTCATCTGAACCGGGAACGATTGCGCAACTGTTCCATAGTTCTTTACTGTAGCCTGAGGTGTAAAAGCACCAGGATTAACAAGTGATGCTATATCAATTGAAACTGTTCCAACATCATTTGGAAGAGGTTCAGTGATTATCACATCATCCACATACCAGTAATCCAATTGGAAGTGATCGCCATCTAAAACCCAGGCAATATACGTTGTTGTACCAACATTGTTCGCTATCACAGTATTTACTGTTCCAGATACGTTTCCGCCACCAGAAGGGAAGCTAAATGCTTCGTCTGTCCAGGTTGCAGCATCGGTACTGGATTGAATTTTGGCTGTAATTCCAACACCATAATCATCAAAGAAGTGTTTGAATTCTAGTGCAAGACTCGTTAACCCTGTAGTATTGATTGGACCAACAATTAATCTTGTCGCACCAATAAAACTGAACCAGGTATTTTTCATTTCATTTGGTGTACCGCCAGCGTTAGCTGTAACGGATACAGTCCAGTCACTTGCACTCTGAAACCAACTTGGTGGGAAAGTAGCACCATCAAAAGCCTGGCTGTAAGGTACGCTTAATGGTGTAGACTGAGTAGTTGCATTCGCTGTTACACCCGGTGAATAAGCTGAACCGTCATAAGAGAATAATTTATAATAGTAAGTAGTTACCTGAGTTAATCCTGTATGATTATACGGAGAAACTGTTCCGATATAAAGAACTTCACCATCTGCTAAAGTACCACCAACTGTTGGTGTACCTGTAGGTGTAGTGAATATACCGGTTAAATTATAAACGATAACTACGTTGTTTGTGTTTGCATTTGGTGTAAAGGCAACATTTATCTGTGCATCACTAACAGCTGTTGCTGTAACATCTGTAGGATCTAAGACAGTTGGCAAAGGAGCGCCTTGTTCATAAGCACCCAATGTTGGAGTTGTTGCGCTTCTTGTTACACCGAGTATGTCGGTTGTAATTCCAGCAACTGGTGTTCCAGCTGCTATTACTGGAGAATTTACATAAGGACGTACATCAGATTCTGATACCAACAATGGATCAGCATTCAATGAGTTTGCATCCTGAAGAGTTGCATTTTGCCACTCGAGCAAGCTGTCTACATCTGCAGTTCCCCATCTGCCGAGTAATCCACCAGCACCGTTTGCATAATAATCATTGTAATTAAGATTCCAAGTGGTTGCTGTTGTATTTGTAAACTGAGCACCATAATGGAATCCTGTTCCTGTTCCGTTTGATCTTTCATTTAAGAAAACGTTATCAACCATTATCCAGTTATTAGCAGCATCACGTTTGTTAACAGCACCTGTTGTACCGCCGGTTACTCCGCTTCCTGCAATATATACTGTGTTATAATACATCTCAACAGAATTTGCTGAATAACCAAAGTAGTCTATTCCGCGAATTGTTCCTGCAGCACTAAGTCCGCCTAATGAGAAAGTATTGTTGATAAGTTTGAGTGTTTGATCAACACCACTTGAACCTATTTCATAGAGACCATAGATAGTTGGTGAAGCACTAACACTGGAAAGATTAAATACCTGGTTTCCAATAAGGTCAACATTCGGAGTTCTTCCAATGTAGAAACCATAAACTGTAGTTGCAGAAGAAGGATTGATCTGATAAATAATGTTCCCAATAGCATCATTATTATCAACACCAAGAGCACCCTGCAATGTCATACCGCGATCATTAAAGTCGACAATTTCGCAGTTTGAAATAATGTTATTCGTTCCCAGGAATGATGAGAACAAATAAACACCTATTCCATACCTTGAACCAGACTCTGCACGTCTGAATAAGCAGTTATCAATAAGGTTATTGCTGCTTCCTGTTCCGGCTGCAAATATTAATGCTCCAGAACCGGTACTTGTAGTCTGACTTTCAAGTATACAGTTTTTCACAACGTTGTTATCACCGCTGCTGTAAAAGTGAACTGCAGGAATAGCTGCAGGAGCTAATATTGCTAGATCTCTGGTTGTTCCACCTACAGTATTGGAACCGTCAATTACATAATAACCACCTTCGCGCAGCCAGAAAGTAGCGGTTGTTTGCGCAACATCACCCGCGATAACAGCTTTAACACCTGCAGCCGGTTTAATGGTTGCAGTATTCGTTGAACTTGCGCCACCGAAGTTTGTCAGATCTATCGGGTAAGTTTCTGAAGCATACAAAGTATCTACCAATGAGAAAGTTACCGGACCTGATGCACCGCGTAATTTAAGATCTTCAACTGCTGCAGTTATTGTTGGATAAGCTGCAAGCATTGGATTATTAGCGAAGAAACTTCTGTCAAATGGTTTTCCGTTTTCCAATATCTCAACGTATGTTTCTGTTACTGTTTCATAACGTGGAGAGTAATTCGGAGTCGATGGATTTTCTTTGTCATTTACATTCGCATTTAAATCTTCATAAGCATCAACGCCATTCATATCTCTGGTTACAGTTCTTGTCCTGGTTTCGAAAGTTAGTTTCTTACCAGTTAACATTTCAAATGAACTTACACCAACAGTATAAGTACCACTAAGTGGAACATCAACAATTAGATATCCATTTGGTACCGGAGGAGGTGTTGTTCCTGGAGGATTCGAACCTGAACCACCAGCTGGATTTGTGCCGGCATTACCAGGTACATCCTGTGCAGCAACGTAATAAACTATTGTATCACCGATTGCAACACCGCCGATTGCAGAATAAAGAACTGTAAACGTATAATCGTCACCTGCAACTGTCGGGGCATTGTCAAATACATAAGAAACATCATTAATTTTTTTCACATATAATCTTGGCAGATTAGATCCTGTTGCAACTCCACTTGGATCTGTAATTGTAGCAGTTAAGGAAACAGATGGTAACAAATAACTCTGATTCGGTAACAAGCTATAAGCAATTAGCGGAGGAGTAAGATCAGCACCAATACCATTAAATTCATCCGCACCTATATCTGGTGTGGTTGCATTTCTTGTGTTGCCATCAAAGTCGTCAGTAATACCAGCTACAGGCGTTCCACCTGATTCAAGCTGTGTTGCAATTGAAGTGCTGAGATGTAAATCATAGGGAGCAGTTGTAACATTCACGAAAGGAGGATTCTCCGAAACTGATCCACCATCCCTCGGTGAAACAAATGTTTTGTACTCGCCCATTGTTTGGATTGCATTTGTACCATCGTAGAATATAAGATTTGATGCAGACGGTGTTCCTGCATAGAAATCGTTATTGTTTGATGCAGCAGCATAAGAAGTTAAAGTTGTAGAACTTCTTCTGTATGCAATTGCAAAACCGGTTCCGTTCGGTGTGGATGCATTTACGACAACGTTATTTCTTAAATCAACAGTTGGAGTTGAGCTGGCATAAATTCCGCTAACTGTGAAATTTGCACCAACGCTTGTTGCATTTAAGTAAACTGTATTATAGTAAAGTCCGATAGCAGTACCACCGGAGACATACATTCCAACTAAGCCGGTTATTGAAGCTGAGTTCGGAGCTTTTAAATCGGAAACAAAGTTATTATAAACATTGTTGCTGCTTCCGGTTGTTATATAGAAACCGTACAACGTTTGAGTAGCGTTAGTACCGGTTAAATTATAAACCTGGTTTTTATAACACAGGGTGTTACCGGTACCAGCATTATATAAACCGTATAATGATGAACCGGATGTTGTGATATTATAGACATTATTTCCGTAAACTGTTGGATTAGTGCCGCTGAAATAAAGTCCATAAATAGTACCACCACCTGTTAAATCGCGAACTGTATTATTATAAACTTGGTTGTCAGTAGTACTTAACGTGTATTGTCCATAAATTGCACCGGTTCCTAAATGTGTTAAATTTGAAATAGTGTTGCCACTGCAAACACGATTCTGCCCAACAGCAGTATTGGAATAAATTCCATATAAACCGCTTGAACCGGTTGAAACTGTTATGTTAGAAAAGTTATTGTTCGTAATTGTTTCTAAGCCAGAAGTAGGGCTTCCTAAATTATAATAGCAGTATGTGGTACCACCACCTTTAGTTATTGTGCCGCTTGTCTGATTTCCGGAAATACTGACATTAGGTGTTCCACTTGAAGCATATATCAGATAAACAGTACCGGTAGAAGAAATAGTCCCTGCGGCAAAAGTGTTATTATCGAATGTATTGGATGTAACACTATTACTACTATAAATGTACTGAGTAGCTGATGAACTTGAAATATTAGCTAATGTGAATGAATTATTACTTGCAACTACATTACCGGCTATACCTGAAGAAAAGAATACACCGTAAAGTGTTGCACCATGATCAGCGCTGGTAATAGTATTGTAAGCAACAGATGGATCATCAACGTATATAAAATAAACACCATAAGTTGATGTTGCACTTCCGCCGCCAAAATTCGTTATAATGTTCCCTGCACCTGATGCACCGATTGTTACAATGCTATCATGGATTGCAGTTGCACCTCTTACATATACGCCTGCGTGAACATTCTGGACTGTGTTACCATTAATAGTAACATTTGTATTCCTTCCGTTTGCATCGGTCACTACAACACCGGTTGCAGAGGAAGTTGATACAGGTCCGTTACTAATATGAATACCAATAACATAAGCACTTGTACCTTTGGTCATTGTTACAACGCAATTTTGAATTGTAACAAATTGACAGCCATCCGTACCACTTGGTTTAAATGTATAGTAGCCATACTCAATTCCTTGATCTGTTGCAGCTACATCAATTCCATTAAATGTGATGTAGTCTGTTCCATTCATACGAATTACCGCATCACCATCAGCACCCAACGATGTTGTTCCTAAGGTTCCGACATCAGTTCTGGTTACTAATGGATTCGTACCAGCACCGCTCTTCTGAAAAACAATTGCGTTTCCAGCAGTGCCGGTTGCAGTAATTGTGATAGGTGCGGTTATATTTTCTGTATAACCAGCAGTTACATTAAAAATAACACCGCCAGTTCCTACGCCAACTTGATTCAAAGAATCAGCTGCCTGAGCTATTGTCGCAAATGGAGTTCCCGGAATTGTGTATGGTCCGGATAACTGCGCAAATGAATTTTGCGAGAAAGCAAAAAATGCTAGGAGGAAGACGGGTATTATTAATTTGAAAAAGTTTCGAAACATAATCCCTCCAAAATGAGATTAATAAAATTAGTTAATTATTTTTTTCACGAACAGAGCTTTACAGTTAAGAACGCTGAGCACACACCTGTAAAGCAATTATAATGGAAAGATGAGCGGAAAATTATTCCCCATAAAGCCCTCCAGAATTTTGATTGAATATGAATTGATTTAGATGTAGATATAAAATTGAGATAACAATATATCTCTGGTAAGAATAAATTTTTCGTGAATTGATGAACACGCTTTAGGCCCTTTTTTAAAGCCAATAAATTTAACTTAGTTTTGAGTAGCAATAGTATCCCTCACAGCTACAAAGTTTTTTTTTGAAATAATTTATTTTGTTAAAAGCACAGCACAATAAAATTTTGAGAACAGAAACCGAGAAACGCTTCAAAAGATGGTGCAAGCATAATAAAAAAAAATTAAAGAGTCAAAAAATTGAACATTATTTTTTTGTGACTTTTTTATAAAATGAAAAACATAAAAAGTGCCATACTTTTTTACAATTGAGGTTTAGCTTTAAACACATCTCTATAAGTCGTTGTTTTTATTAAGTGATTTAGTCTGCGACAAATTTGTCTTTTAAGTGGCCTAGCTTTTGACAATTAAAAATAAGACCATATCAATCTGATTATCGGCAAGTTCCTATAAATTAATTTTGTTTTCACAGGAGAATATTTTACACATTATGAGATAAAAGACTAATTCTGTACATAAAAAAATAACACTGACAAAATGTTTAAAGTAAAATCGAAAACATCGTTGAGCTAATAGATTTTTAAGTCTTCATTTTAAAATGCTGTTCACCACTTATTGCACTTAGCAACTCACGCATTGTATTAATTGTTCTCATGTATTTACCAATTATTTTTCTGACATCAAGGTCCTCTGCGAAATTGGTTAGTTCAGTTTTTCCCATTTTTTTACTTCCTTAAACATTAGCTTTTTCAGATTGTTCAACAAGTTTTTTAGTTATGTGGTCTATGAATGTTTTGATCTGAATTTCTGAAAGATATGAAGACAAATATTTTCAATTATAGTCAACTTAACTCAAAATACATATGAGTTTTATAATGCAAACATTTATTGATTTCGATAAAACTAGAAATGTTTTTTTATAATCAAGGGATAATCGTAATCTGATATATAATTTATTAAGTGAATGACATCACTAAATTGAATTGTGAGAAATCAATTGTGCATTTAAAATAAAAAACCCCTAAAGCGAAATGCCTCAAGGGTTTCTTTGTGGGCCCAGATGGACTTGAACCACCGACCCTCTGATTATGAGTCAGATGCTCTAACCAACTGAGCTATGAGCCCAAATATTTTCGGATGCAAATTTACTATTATTCATTTCGTAAATCAATATAGTTGAGTTTGTATTACCAAGGCTAAAAAATCTCAAATCACAAAAGACAATTTCCAGTTAAATCACAAATACCAATTGCAAAAAACTATTTTCTTGCTCTTTCGATTGATTTCTGAATATTAAATTTTATTTGTGATCTGGATATTGTCATTTGGAATTTTAAAAAATCATCAATGCATTAAAACTATAAAAAAATCAGCTAAGATTATTTTTAATCTTCTCAATTGTAAGTGGCGCCGACCCTTCAAAATGGTTGTTTACATTTACGAATAGATCGACCTCACTAGCCTGAAGTTCTTTAATCATCGCAACTATAGATTTGATATCCTTATCACGATTAATATAAATCCGATTCCAATTGTCGTTAGCAATTTTTTCGATACCTTTTCTGTCCGGTCCATGTAGTCTGATTACTGCTAGATCGTTAATATACTTTTTGTACTTTGTATAAATTTCAGTTATTGGAGGCATGTAGTAACCCTCAAGAAAAACCGGAGCTATGTTGAGATCATCAAGAAAGCTAAAATATTTTTCAGTAAGGTAATTAGGATTTCTGATTTCAATTCCAATTGGCGGAGTCTTCTGATTTAACTGTTTATGAAATTCCATAAACTTCATCTGAAATTCTGATAATGACTTCATCTTTTGCTTATTCAAATATTCAAATTGAAAAATGAGACAACCAACTTGTTTCCTTAGTGGCTCGATAGCATTTAAAAATTCATTAAATAATTCAATTGAAAGAAAAAAAGGATTGGGTTTTAAGGCTTCATCTTTTGTGTCTTTGTAGAAATGAGTCAGTGTAATTGAGTTTGGGACTTTGATAGTAAAGAGGAAATCATCGGAGACGGATTTTTTGTATTCTTCAGCAACACCCTTTTGAGGCAATACTACTTTTGCGGGCGGGAAGAGAGACCAAAACCATTGGTCTATTTCAACTGTGTTGAATTTTTCCGAATACTCTTTAAGATAATTTTTGCTTTTTGATTCTAAGTAAACTATTCCATTCCACGAATCGTACTTCCAGCTGCACGTTCCAAATCTTCTCATAAAAATATTGTTCGTTAACTATTTGTACTATCTTTTTTAATATTTAAAGAATCATCCAGGTCATAG
>JACZKK010000150.1 GCA_014860115.1 Ignavibacteriaceae bacterium | reverse complement strand
CAAATATACTGTCAGAGGACTTGTATATCAATTCTAAATCCTAATGATATAGGGAAGTAAATTCACACAACTCAACCTATCCTTATGATAGACATCGGCTGACAATAATCTGCCAAAACAATTTTTTATACTTAGTTTTGTAAAAACAATTCGAAACATTAAATCGTGCCTATGGATAAATTCATAATACAAGGTGGAAAAAAACTTTCTGGCAGTGTTAAAGTGAGCGGATCAAAAAATTCATCGCTTGCACTTATGCCAGCTTCAATTTTAGCTTCTGGTAAATCTGTTTTGAAAAACACACCGGAGCTGAATGATGTCTTTACAATGTCAAAGTTGTTGAAGCATCTCGGCGCTGAAATTAATTTTAATAATGAAATTTTAAAGATTGATAGTTCGCGAATTAATGAGTTTACTGCTCCTTATGAACATGTTAAAAAGATGCGTGCCTCTGTGTATGTGTTAGGTCCATTGCTAGCGAGATTCGGAAAAGCAAAAGTATCTCTGCCAGGTGGATGTGCCTGGGGCCCGAGACCGGTAAATCTTCATCTTGAAGCGATGAAAAAATTAGGCGCTGATATAGATTTGAAGGATGGATATATCGTAGCTGAAGCAAAAAAACTCAAAGGCACTAAAATAAATTTCGATGTATCTTCTGTAGGTGCAACAGGAAATGCAATGATGGCAGCATCATTAGCAGAGGGAGCAACTTTAATTAATAATGCTGCAATCGAGCCGGAGATTACTCAGCTTGCTGAATTCCTGGTGAAAATGGGTGCACTAATTGATGGAATCGGAACGAACACAATTGCGATTCAAGGTGTAGCTGAATTACATTCAACAGAAATAACTACGATTCCAGATAGGATAGAAACCGGCACGCTTCTTATTGCTGCTGCAATAACAAATGGCAACATTACTTTGATTGAGACTTCATCGGAGCATCTTGAAGCTGTTCTGTTAAAGCTAGAAGATTGTGGTTGTAAAATAACCAGAGAACCTAAAAAGATTTCAATTGATGCAAGGAACATTGAACTAAATCCGGTTTCAATTACTACTTCAATTTTCCCGGGTTTTCCAACCGATATGCAGGCACAATGGACAGCACTTATGTCCATCGTGAATGGTGTATCTACTGTAACCGATACAATATATTTTGACAGGTTTAAGCATGTTCCTGAACTGAATCGACTTGGTGCTCAAATTGTTTTAGATCAGAATACAGCAGTTGTTACTGGAGCAAAGAAATTGAGAGGTGCAAAAGTGATGTCAACTGACCTTCGGGCTAGTGCAAGTCTTGTGCTGGCTGGATTAGTTGCTGAAGGAACAACAGAAGTTTTAAGAGTTTATCATCTCGACAGGGGATATCAAAGGATAGAAGAAAAATTGAAATCTCTTGGTGCAGATATACGGAGAGTTGAAAGCAAGGAATATTAGATTATACTCATGTTAAAGTTTATAAAAAAGAATAATTACTTAATTGTCCACTTATTAATCATCGGAGTTATTAATCTTTTCCTCCAGACTTTGCCGCTGACAAATGTATTCGGGTACGAATTCTCGGCCTTGAATGCGTTGTTATTATCTTTTTTATCCGGACTATTTAGTATTACTTACTTAAAATCTCTTGTTAAAGAAAATCAAAAGTTTAATGTAGAAAATTTTATATCAGCATTAAGATGGATGATTTTCTTACCTTTTGCAATTTCTGTTGCCAACTCAATCATATTTGGCTTTTGCTCTTTTATAGATGGACTCATGTTTTACATAGTAATAACTTTCCCATCAGTTATCATTGGAAGTGCTATTGGTTCCGCTATTTTCTTTTTGATTAAAAGGTTGAAAGTTATTTCTTATGTAATCTTATATCTTTTGATTTTGTTAATTCCAATTCTTGAAATCTATTTTAATCCGCAGATCTATCTTTACAATCCGTTGTTTGCTTATTTCCCGGGAACAATATATGATGAAGGTTTAAGTGTTGATCTCAAGCTAACTCTATACAGATTTTTTAATCTTATATTTTTCCTGAGCATACTTGTTTATTTACTTAAATATCAAATTAAAAACTCATCGTTAGTAAGACGCAAATCTTTTTTGTTCTTGACTATAAGTATAGCTGCATTGTTTTATTTTTTTCTTTCACCTGTATTTGGATTTACTACAACACAATCGAGATTGAAAGATGAACTTTCTTTTCAAGTTGAGTCAAAACACTTTTTAATTCAAGCAGACAGACGAATTGAAAAAGAAGTTATCCAACAAATCATTTTAAATCAGGAATATTACTATTTGCAGCTTAGCGTTTTTTTTGTGGATGAACTTGGAACAAAAATAAACTCATATATTTTTTTCAATAGTGAACAAAAGAAAAACCTTTTTGGATCAGGTGCAGCAGATGTGGCTAAACCATGGTTAAATAGTATTTATGTTTCTCTCGATAGCTGGGAATCGACATTAAAGCACGAAATTGCTCATTGTTTTACTTCTAATTTTGGAACTGGAATTTTTAAGCTTGCGGCAGGTTTTAATCCTGCTTTGATTGAAGGAGTTGCAGAAGCTGCAGATGGATTTTATGATGAAAACAACATCCATCATCTGGCATCGCTGGCATATAAAAATGATTATCGTATTAATTTAAATTCACTGTTTAGCAGTTTTAGTTTCTTCAGCAGCGTTTCAAGTATATCTTACATTTATTCCGGTTCTTTTATTGAGTTTCTGGCAAATGAATATGGAATTGATAAGGTCAAAAACTTTTATCAAACTAATGATTTTAATTTATCCTTTGAAACTAATCTCGATGTAGCAGTCAAAAAGTATGAGGAGTTTATTGATACTTTGGCTTTAGATGCCACGAAAGACAAAGCAAATTACTATTTTGGTAGAAAATCGTTGATAAGCAAGGTTTGTCCTAGATCTGTTTCATCGAGTCTTTCAAAGGCCTGGCAATATTATTCCGAAATGAATTATGATACAGCAGGCGAAATATTTGAAGACATTCTCTTCAGGGCAGAGAATTACAGCGCTGTTATTGGTTTATCCAAAATTTATGAAGATACAGACTCCCTTTCTAAAGCAATCATTTTTTTGCAGTCATTTGAAAAAACATTTGAAGGGACGAGCAGCGAGTATGATTTGAAATTTAGATTAGCTGAATTGTATGTTAAGAATTCAGAATTTGAGAAAGCAAAAGAGATTTACTATTTACTATTAAACGCTAAACCGACCAGAAGATTAGAATTACTCGCTAATACAAGAATTGGTTTGTTTAAAAATGGAACAATTGAAAATTATGTGAGCGGAAGTGATTATGATAAATATTCAATTTTGAAAGAGTTGAATTCAAGATCTTATAATTATTCTTCTATACCTTTGATGATCGATTTAAGTACTTCGCTTGAGGAATACTATCAAGCATTTCTGCAAAACTTTGAAAATCATCTTGAAGTTAAAGACGAATTGAGCAGCTATGCTGTTTATAAAATATCGGAGTATATGCTTAAAAACTTTGATTACAATAATGCCAGAAAGATGGCTGGATTTTCCTTACGGTACAAAAGCGATGCTAATCTGCTAAAACTTACAAAAGAGCATTATAAAAAAATTGAATGGTTTTTTAAATACGCTGAAAATATTTTGACTGAAACCAGGTTTGAACTGAACTAATCATTATGAACCTCAAAGAAGAATTAAAAGAGTATAGATTTCTTCAAACTGCTTCCGAACTTGCAGAGGAGGTTGGAGTTGAAGTATATGTTGTTGGTGGCTTCATACGTGATCTTATTTTAAAGAAAGAAGTTGAGGATATTGATTTCCTAATCGTTGGTGACGTGATGAAATTTGCACAAACATTTGCCGCCTCACTTGGAATAAACGATATAGTTGTATTTAAGACTTTCGGTACGGCTCACTTCAATCATCAGGGATTAAATTTAGAATTTGTGGCTGCAAGAAAAGAATCATACAAGAAGTCAAGCAGGAAACCGCTTGTATCCGAAGGAACTTTCTTTGATGATATATCGCGACGTGATTTTACAATAAACACATTAGCGGTTTCTCTTTCAAAAGAGAATTTTGGAGAAGTAATTGATCATTTCAATGGCGCTGAAGATATAGAAAATAAACTTATCCGTACTCCTCTCGACCCAAAAATTACGTTTGATGATGATCCTCTCAGAATATTACGGGCATTTCGTTTTGCTTCCCAACTTAATTTTAATGTTGACGAATCAATAATGAATGCTGCAGAAGAGTTTAGAGACAGGCTTGAAATAGTATCGCAAGAAAGAAAGACTGATGAATTTCTTAAAATATTAAAATCACCTAAACCTTCAATTGGATTAAAGCTTTTGCAAACCACAAAGGTTATGGAAGTTGTATTCCCTGAAATATCCCAGATGATCGGAGTTGAGCAGAGGGAGGAATATCACCACAAAGACGTGTTTTATCATACTCTTGAAGTAGTTGATAACATTTCAAGAAAAACTGATAATGTATGGTTAAAATTCGCGGCATTGGTTCACGACATTGCAAAACCAAGAACTAAAAAGTTTGTCGAAGGCACTGGATGGACATTTCACGGACACGAAGAACTTGGTGCAAGGATGATGAAATCAATTTTCAGAAGAATGAAGCTGCCATTGAGTCAGCTTGATTATATGGAAAAATTAATCAGACTCCATCTTCGTCCGATAGCGCTTGTAAGTGATCATGTAACAGATTCTGCAATTAGGAGATTGATTGTTACGGCGGACGAAGACTTGGAAGATTTGATTATTCTTTGTCGTGCTGACATAACAAGTAAGAACCCGGAAAAAGTAGATAGATATTTAAACAATTATGAAATTGTTATAAAGAAAGTGTTGGAGGTTAAAGAGAAAGATAAGCTACGCGCCTTTCAGTCTCCTGTTAGCGGCGAAGTTATAATGCAGGTTTGCAATTTAAAGCCATCAAAGAAAGTTGGGGAGATTAAAACTGCAATTGAAGAAGCAATCCTTGATGGACTTATCGGAAATAATTATGACGAAGCTTATCAGTATTTACAGAAGATCAAAGATCAATTTATAGAGAAAAAAACTCAACTATAATTTAACTCTCACTCCTAACAGATAAGTTTTATCATTCATCACCGCTTCATTATTTCTTATTCCAAGGAAAAGATCAACAGGGATTTTATCCTTGACTTTTTGTAATTCTTCAGCCGTATCAAGGTCATTCACATCCGAATAAATCAAATTAGAATTTAAAGATGCTGTGGTATCTGTATCTACCTTCTTATCTTTTTTAAGAACCAAAGCATAAACAAGAATACCGGCAATTAACAAACCGCCAACAATATAAATGGTTGAATTATCATTACTATCTTCAGTTTGGGTTGTACCGCTTCCGCCGCCAGGAACATCAAAAATTTTTAAATTGCTTTGGGCTAAAATTTCAGATTGAAGAGTAACTATTGATATCATCAAAATAAATGTGATAATATTGAAAGGAAACTTTAATGATTTTTGCACTTTTTTGCCTCTAAAATTGTTGTTGTTAATATAGTGCAATTCAACTAAAGTATTCAAACAGTGATTTATTCCTGATAATCCAATTATAAACCTTTATAGAAAGTAAGAAGTAGCAAGTCTATATAACCGAATATGTAATAATATTACCGTTTATAATGTTGGTTAATCCGGGAAAAGCGTAATGTGTATTTTTGCATTGGGATTTAAACAATCATAAAAAAAATGTAACATTGCATGTTATCTAACTGTCTAATTCATAATAAAGGGAAAAATTCAAATTGGAGATAAGAATGCGATCCACAATCATAATTTTACTTTCTATTTTATTTAATGCAATCATTTTGCCTCAGGAAAAACTAACTCTTGACCGGGCTATTGGAATAGCTCTGCACAAGAATTCAACTTTTCTTAAAAGTTCCAGCCAGATTGACGGATTTAAATCAGGAGTTCAAGCAGCTTACGGCAATTTTTTACCAACTCTTGATGCAAGTGCAAGTTGGCAATGGAATAAAACTGATCAGCAAGGATTAATTGTTGACCCTGTGACCGGTCAGGTTATAGATGCATCACAATCAGATCAAAGACGATCTTATACTCTTGGTTTGGGTTCTAACTGGACTTTATTTGATGGACTAGCGAATATCGCTGAGCTTTCCAAGTCTCAGGATGAACTTCAGTCTGCAGAATTTACTCTTGAACGAATTAAGCAGGATATCGTTTTCCAGACGATGTCGTTGTATTATGATATAGTTTATACAGAACAACTTCTGAGAGTTAAGGAAGATAATCTTAAGTGGAATGAGAAAAATCTGGAGACAATAAAAGAACGCAATAGACTTGGTGCTGCCACCTTGGCCGATGTCTATCAGCAGGAAGTAGCTAAAGGAAATGCTGAGCTCGAGTTAATAGTAACTGAAAATGATCTTCAGACGCAGAAGAAAGATCTTTTATTTTATCTTGGTATTGATGTAATGGAAGAATATGAATTTTCAGATTCCTTAACAGCCATTGAGATAGAAATACTCAATTCAAATCTCCTGCAGGACTATCAGGATATTACCGCACTTGTAAATCAGGCTTTGGATCAGAGATTAGATTACAAATCAGCAATCCTGAATTTACAAAGTGCAAAAAGCGGAGTTACAATTGCAGAATCGGGGCATTGGCCTTCATTAAATGCAAACGCTAATTATTACTGGTTGGGAAACAGCCTTTCCGAAATTGACAAAAATAAAAATCTTCAGGTTGGATTAGGGCTTAACATTCCAATATTTTATGGATGGTCAGTGAGCAACCGGGTTCAACTGGCTGAAGTTCAAAGTAAAATTAGTGAGATAGAAGTAAGCGATATTGAACGAGATATTAAAAGGCAAATCAGAACAAACTACTTGAATCTTCAGGCTGCTCAAAAAGCTTTAGTTGTAAGTGAGAAAAACATTTCAGCGGCAAAAGAAAACCTGAAGATAGAGGAAGAAAAATATGCGCTTGGATCGGGTAAGCTGTTGGACGTTCTCATTGTAAACTCACGTTATACTGATGCGTTAACTTCTCTGCTCAATTCTCAGTTTGCATATATAGTACTTAGCCAGCAGCTTAAGTATTACCTTGGAATTTTAGATTATAAGATTTATGAACAATAGACCTTTTAGGAGACAAAAAGAATGGCAAATGGTAATAGAAAAAAATCGAAGAAAAAACTTTTCATATTTGGCGGATTAGGTCTTCTGGTCCTCATCCTTGTAATTGTTGCTCTAACAGCCGGCAGTAAGGAAAATATTATTCTAGTCCAAACTGAAAAGGTTGCAAAAAGGAGTATCACGCAAACTGTAACTGCAACAGGTACGATTGATCCCGAATTTAAAGTACTTATAACACCCGAAGTTACCGGTGAAATAATAAGTCTGCCTGTAAAGGAAGGAGATATTGTTAAGAAAGGACAGCTACTGATTAAAATTAAGGGCGATCAGTACATGGCTCAAAAGGACAGACTGGAAGCTAACCTAAAATCTTCTGAAGCTTCTTTACAAATGCGAGATGCCGAACTTCGAAAGGTTGAACTGGAGTACGAGCGCGCAAAAGAATTACATAATAAAGGATTAGCCAGTAATTCAGAATTTGAATTAGCTGAGACAAATTACTTAACAACTAAAGCCTCCTACGAAGCAGCAGCTGCAAACGTTCTGCAGAGTAAAGCTCAATTGAGAGAAGTTCTTGAGACATTGTACAAAACGACAATATATTCACCGATGGATGGAATTGTAACGCAATTAAATGTTGAATTAGCTGAGAGAGTTTTAGGCAGCGGTTTCAGTCAGGGTACAAATATTATGACAGTTGCAGATCTAAGTAATATGGAAGCTGTAGTTGATGTTGATGAAAATGACGTTGTATTGGTGTCTGTTGGAGATACTGCAAATGTAAAAGTAGATGCATTTGGAGACAGAATATTTCACGGAGTTGTTACTGAAATTGGTAATAGTGCAAAGTCAGCTGGCTTTGGAACGCAAGAGCAAGTTGTAAACTTTTCTGTTAAAATAAAATTATTGGACCTCGATTCTAACTTGCGTCCGGGGATGTCCTGCAATGCAGACATCGAAACCGAAACAGTTAAAGATGTAATAAGTGTGCCAATACAAAGTGTGACCGCAAGATCTGATGTTCCAGACGGAGAGGATACAACTAAGGTAGAACAGAAGGAAGGCAGTGAAACCAGTCTACCAAAATTCGATAAGCCGAAGGAAGTTGTATTTCTTGCCGATAATGGCAAAGCCAAAATTGTGGTTGTTGAAACAGGTATCAGCGATGATAATTATCTTGAAATTAAAAACGGATTAAATGTTGACGATGAAGTAATCTCTGGAAGCTATAGGGCAATTTCAAGAGAGTTAGAAGATGGCTCCATTGTTAGAGTTGAAGAAAAAAAGAACGGGAATAAAAAACAGGAACTAGTAGCTGAGGATGAAAACTAACCAAACCAGGATATATTTATGAATATTATTAACATAGAACATATTGCAAAAATTTACCAGGTTGGCTTAGAAGAAGTTCGCGCTCTTCGCGATGTTTCGCTCAGGATTGATAAAAATGAGTACGTTGCAATTATGGGTCCTTCGGGTTCAGGCAAATCTACTTTAATGAATATGCTCGGTTGTCTCGACACTCCAACATCTGGCAAGTATGAGTTTAATAGCGTTAATGTTAGCGATATGGATGACAATGATTTAGCAAGAATCAGAAATAAGGAAATTGGATTTGTGTTTCAGACATTTAACTTGCTTCCAAGATCCGATGCCCTTCATAATGTTGAGCTTCCCTTGATTTATGCAGGTGTTTCTTATGCGGAACGAAGAGAGAAAGCTCAAAAAGCACTTGTTGATGTGGGACTCGCAGACAGGGTCCATCATAAACCTAATGAATTATCAGGCGGGCAAAGGCAGAGAGTAGCAGTTGCAAGAGCACTGGTAACAAATCCATCAATTATTCTTGCTGACGAACCGACTGGAAATCTGGACTCAAAAACAGGCGAAGAAATAATGCAATTGTTTAATGATATCCACGATAAAGGAAACACAATCATACTAGTAACTCATGAAGAATATATTGCTGAACACGCTGCGAGGATAATCAGGCTTAAAGATGGTCTGGTTGAAAAGGATGAAATGGTAAGAGATAGAAAATTACCAAAGTTAAAAGTATCGGTGTAAATGAATTCAATTGCTAAATTGCTTAATTGTTATAATGTTCTCACTTCCAACAGCGATAAAAGCAATTTATCAGTTAAACAATAAAACAATTAAAAAACTATGAGATACTTACTCTTTGAACTTAAAGAAGGAATGATGATTGCCTTCAGAGCATTGAAAGCAAACAAAGTTCGTACATCGCTTACAATGCTTGGAATATTTATCGGAATCACCGTTGTTGTGTTGATGTCAACTGCAATTAAAGGTATAAACAATTCATTCCAGGAAGGTATAAGTGCTTTGGGTTCTGATGTTTTATATATTGATAAATGGGCATGGTTCTCAAATGAGGAATGGTGGAAACTACGTAACAGAAAAAGTATTACTATGTCTGATTATGAACACTTCAAATCACTCGCAAAGCTTCCGTTAGCGGTTGCACCGGTGATAAACTCTCAACAAACTGTCAAGATTGGTGATAAAAGAGTCGATGGTGTCTTTCTTAACGGGTCAAATGCAGATTATGTTAAGACAACAAATTTTACTTTCGATCAGGGAAGATTTTATAACGAGGTTGAAAGCAACGCATCGCGCCAGGTTGCAGTTGTTGGAAGTGAAATAGCTAAACAGCTTTTCCCAAGAGGTGATGCACTGGATAAAACTATCAAGATAGGAAATGCCAATTTTAAAATTGTAGGTGTTTTAGCCGAACAGGGAAGTTTTATTCTTGGACCTTTCAATCCTGATAACCAGGTATTCATTCCCATTGGTACGATATTTAAAAATTTTATTGCTGAGCATAGAGGCACAGTTACGTTTAACGTTCGTGCGCCAAATCCTGCACTGCTCGAAGAAACAAAAGCTGAAGCCGAAGGTGTTATGAGGAAAGTAAGAGGATTGAAGTATGATGAAGAAAATGATTTTTCTATCAACCAGCAAGATGGATTAATGGAAAATTACAATTCAGTCGTTGGTGTAATACAGATTGCGGGTTTATTTATAACTGGTTTATCTCTTTTTGTTGGTGCAATTGGAATTATGAATATAATGTTTGTTTCTGTTCGTGAACGGACAAAAGAAATTGGAATTCGTAAAGCTATCGGTGCTAGGAAGAGAACCATACTAACTCAATTTTTATTAGAGTCATCGGCTATTTGTCTGCTTGGTGGAATTGCAGGGCTTCTGGCTGCAATTCTTGGAAGTATGATGTTGAATCAGTATTTCCCAACATCCATTCAGGTTGATGCAGTAATTATTGCAATTGGTGTCTCCGCAATAACAGGTATTTTATCCGGTTTAGCTCCGGCATATACCGCTTCTAAATTAGATCCAGTTGAATCATTGAGGTACGAATAAATGAAAATAAACCAATTATCTCAAATTGCCATTCAATCAATCATCAACAATAAGCTAAGAACGTCTCTAACTATTCTTGGAGTTGTGGTTGGAATATTTTCTATCATTGTAATAATGACAATTATCACAATGCTTCAAAGCAGCATTGAAGATGGACTTTCGATGCTGAGCAAAAATACTTTCCAGATTCAGAAGCATGAACCTATGCAGGGACCAGGTCATAACCGGAGCGATAGAAATAGAAAAGATATTACAATTGATGAAGCAATGCGTTTAAGAGAATTGCTAATGTCTGCACAATATGTTGGTGCTGAGCAGTGGCAGTTTGGGAAAGTAGTCAAGTTCGGAAATCTTGAAACGAATCCAAATATTAGTGTTGCCGGTGCAACCGTTGATGCTATGAGAACCAATGAATGGAACGTTGATTATGGCAGAAATTTGCGCGAAAATGATGTTGAGTACTCTGCAAATGTTTGTCTTCTTGGCCCCGACATTGTAGAAAAGATATTTCCTAATTTGAATCCAATCGGTCAGACAGTAAGAGTTGATGGAAGACCTATGAGAGTTATCGGTGTTCTTGAAAAGCAGCCTGCAATGTTTGGTGAAAGCAGGGATAACTATATTGTTATGCCAATTACTACCTGGCAATCGATTTACGGTAAATACAGACGGAGTGTAAATATAACAGTTACAGCACCTGACAAAGAATCATATAATGATGTAATTGAAGCGGCAACAGGTCATTTTAGAAAAATAAGAAAAGTACCTGTCGGTGAGCCTGATGATTTTTATATTTTCAGTAATGAGTCGATGATCACTCAGGTTAACGATATAACCGGACCAATAAAAATTGGTGCACTAGCTGTTTCACTGGTTGCGCTCATTGCAGCCGGCGTAGGAATAATGAACATAATGCTCGTTTCAGTTACAGAGCGAACCAAGGAGATTGGTATCAGAAAAGCAATCGGTGCCAGAAAATCCAGCATCTTAATTCAATTTCTGATTGAAGCTGTAATTTTATGTATTGTCGGTGGGTTTGCTGGCATTGCTTTGGGAATCGGGATTGGAAACTTTGCCGGCAGCTTTTTAAATGCTCCAATGGCAATTCCTTATGATTGGGTGATTATCGGAATTACAATGTGTGTAATTGTCGGACTTATTTTCGGAACTTATCCGGCGTACAAAGCTGCAAACCTTGATCCGATTGAAGCGCTGAGATATGAATAACCTCACCCTGTCCCTCTCCTTAACAAGGAGAGGGAATAGAAGTGAGAGGTTATTTTAATATTAATTTACTGATGAAAAAAGTTTTAGATTAATAAGATTTTGCTTTCGGGGGTTTAATGCAGTTTAGTCAACTTTTATTCCTTTCACTTCAATCATTAAAAACCAATCGCTTAAGAACTCTTCTTACAGTACTAGGTGTTGTTGTAGGAATCTTTTCCATTATAGTTGTAATGACCATCGTTACCATGCTTCAGAATACGATCAATGAAGGTTTTCAATTCCTCAGTAAAAATACTTTCCAAATTCAAAAGTGGCCTGCGCTTCAAACCGGAGGACATAGGAATCGTGACAAGTATAGGAACAGAAAGGACATTACACTGGAAGACTTTTATCGTTTTGAAAAAATGATGAAGGATGCAAAGAATGTTGGCGCGTATCAAGGTGCAGGTGGGAAAGTAATTAAGTTCGGCAACCGCGAAACTAATCCTAATACATACATTGTTGGAGTAACCGAAGGAGTTTATCCATCATTAAATCTTGAAATTGCAGATGGCAGAGAATTCAGAAGCAATGAGATTGAATATTCCAGTAGTGTATGTGTGCTTGGAAACTTTTTGGTTGAAAAACTTTTTTATGATATTGATCCTGTTGGAAAGATAATCAAGCTCGATGGATATCCTATGCGGGTTATTGGTACGCTAAAGAAAAAGCCTGATTTCTTCGGACAGACAGTTGATAATTATGTTGTGCTTCCAATATCTACATTCCAGTCTATCTATGGAAAAAGAACAGAAACTGTTGATATTACTGTAATGGCGAATACCGCTGAAGAATATGAGAGCACTATAGAATCAGCCATTGGATATATGAGAATGATAAGAAAAATTGAACCGGGTGAGGAACCGGATTTTGAAGTATTTAGTAATGAATCATTGATTGGTCAGGTAAATGATATAACCGGCCCGATTAAAATTGGCGCACTTGCTGTTTCACTAGTTGCTTTGATTGCTGCTGGTGTTGGTATAATGAATATTATGCTTGTTTCAGTTACAGAGCGAACGAAAGAAATCGGAATAAGGAAAGCAATCGGAGCAAAAAATTCCAGCATACTTTTACAATTTTTAATTGAAGCAGTTATACTTTGTCTCATAGGAGGGATTATAGGTATAGCTTTAGGAATTGGTATAGGAAATTTTGCTGGCGGCTTTCTCAATGCAGAAATGGCAATTCCTTATGACTGGGCAATTATCGGTATCACAATGTGTTTGGTCGTCGGACTTATATTCGGAACTTATCCAGCTTACAAGGCAGCCAACCTTGACCCGATTGAAGCGCTGAGGTATGAGTGAAAAACGCAAAGGGTTGAGGTGCTAATCAATTGGTTATAGATAAAGCATTTTATTTTGAACTACTAAAACACATTCCATATAACCAACTATTCGTTATACCAAATTTATTTTTCCAATGAACACCACCATCAGTCGTCCTGAAAATAGTTCCGCTTAAGCCTACTGCAACACCATAAACTGTATCAGCAAATGATAGTGCATATAATCCATTAGACCCTGAATATCTTGTCGTCCAATCCATTCCCCCATTTGTTGATGTAAGGCACTTTCCATTATCTGAATCGTAGTTTGCTATTGCTATGATTTTATCCGTGTTCAGGAAAGAAATACCCATAATGTAATCGATCGTTCCACTAGGCAAATGCTTCCAACTTTGACCACTATCAGATGTTTTTAATACCTCTCCATTCCATCCTACTGCCATTCCATTATTTGCATCTACAAAATCTATTGCTGTAAGGTGCGCGACTGATGGTCTTTTCATAGTCCATGTAATCCCGATATCTGTCGATCGTAAAATAAAACCTCCCGTAACCACAGCAATTAATGTATCTCCGCTGCTCCGGGTAATATCATTGATATCATAATCTTCTGCTCCACTTATCTGATTTGACCATGTCCCCCCATCGTTCGTGGATCTTAGAATCGTACCATTGTTTCCCACCGCTATCCAGATATACCTGCCAAAGTAAAGTACTCCATTTAGCCGTTCCGGTTTGCCACTGAATTTCTTTATCCAATTGTTACCGCCATCATATGTGTGAAGGACTATACCGCTATCTCCGACAATAATAATATTTTTGCTATTTCGAAATGCTATCGAGCGAAGAGTTTGTTGTGTCCCGGATTTTTGAAGAAGCCAGGTATCGCCAAAGTCTGTTGTACATAAAATAGTCCCCTCTATTCCAACAGCAATTCCTCTAATTGTCAAATCAGATTGAGGTGAAACTGAATTATCTTCATTGGAACAAGATGTAAATAGAATGAATAAAAGCAAGAAAATAAAAAAGCTAAAATTTTGAATTAATATTTTTCCCATAAATTTATTTTTCACCTAACTGATAATCATCAGGAATTATTTAAAGATACGCCCTATCTGTTCAAGTCAGGATTCATCGTTTCTCCCAGAAAGAAAAACCATAATTGGCAAGTTGTACTAATAATTGCATTATAAACTTAGTCCTTACTTGAGATAATATCAATTAACAATCAGCAAATACCGGTCATAGATGGCTTATGGACTTGATAAAAGCACTTCTTAAATTTAGCTTTAATTATCAAAAAACTTATTCCTCTTTTGAAATTAAGTCATTATTGCATCATTGTATTTCTCCTGATTATTCCTGCTGTCTCAGGTCTATTCGCACAGAATCAATACAATACTTTGTCCGTTACCGATACTATTCCAATTAACTTTGATAATATTTACAATATCTCAAGCGTCTCCATTATTCCATTCTCGGAAAAAGTTGAATTAAGAAACAAGATGCTTGATCGCTTTACTGATTATAACTTTTCTTATTCAACCGCAACTTTCACCCTCTCTGATTCTCTTCCATATTCAATATTCGATACATTAGTTATAACTTATGAAACTATCAAAATAGGATTAAAGAAGGAATACAGAAGAAGATCACTTGTTGTAAAATATGATGAAAAACGTGGTGATACTTTACAGGTTGTTCAAACAGAAGCCGGTGGTTTTACTCCGGAAGATATATTCGGACCGGGTTTACAAAAAAGCGGAACATTAATCAGAGGGTTTACTGTCGGAACCACAAAAGACTTTTCTCTTAACAGCGGATTAAGACTTCAGCTATCCGGCAACCTGACTGAAGACATCGAGATCGTGGCTGCATTAACTGATCAGAATACTCCAATCCAGCCGGAAGGAAATACAGAAAGGCTTGAAGAAATTGATAACGTCTTCATTCAGATAAAGCATCCGAATGCAACAGGAACTTTTGGAGACTATAATCTGACAAACAGAAATGGTGAGTTTGGAGTCATCAACCGAAAGCTGCAAGGTTTAATGGGAACAGTAAATTTCAATCCGCATTCTGGTTACGTTGCAGTTGCAAGTTCACGTGGTAAATTCAATACAAATAATTTTAACGGAACAGATGGTGTTCAAGGACCATATAACTTAACTGGCCTGAGCGGAGAAAAAGATATTATCATTCTTGCAGGTACTGAGCGGGTCTTTGTTGATGGAATTGAAATGATCCGCGGTGAGAATAATGATTATATAATTGAGTATTCCAATGCAACTATTACATTTACTCCCAAAAGATTAATTACAAACGCAAGTCGTATCGCCGCAGATTTTGAATACACTGATCGAAAGTTTGCCAGAAACTTTTTTGGAAGTGGTGCACAATCCTTGTTCATTAATGACAAGATGAAGGTTGCATTTCAATATTTGCAGGAAGGAGATGATCAGGATGCTCCGATTGATTTCGCATTTTCGGAAGAAGATAAGCAGATACTTGCTGAAGCAGGTGATGATCCTCTGAAAGCTGTAAAATCAGGTGTCTCACTTGCACCGTTAGATTCTTTAGGATTTAGAATTGGAATATATCAGGCTGTTGATACACTAATTAACAACGAACCATTTGTGTATTTTATTTTTAATCCCGGTGACTCACTTTCTATATTCAATGTTTCATTCAGCTATGTGGGTGAAGGAAACGGAGATTATATCCGCGAATCATTAGGCCAATTTAGATTCGTTGGTATTAAGCAGGGCGGATATCTCCCCATAATTTTTCTTCCATTACCTCAGTTGAAACAATTAGGTAATCTTACCACTTCGATCAATCCTTTTGAAAATGTGCAGTTAGATATAGAGTATGCCGGAAGCTTATGGGATAAAAACAGATTTTCGAATATAGATGATGGTGATAATTATGGATATGCAGCTAATGTATCCCTTCGAATTCTACCGAGTAATATTAGTCTTGGCTCTCTAAGTCTGGGCAAAGCAGGTTTATCTTACAAAGAAAGATTTATCAACAAAAAATTTACTTCAACGGATCGGTTTAACGAAGTTGAGTTTGACAGAATTTATAATACTTCCGGTTCATCAACGCAGCAGGATGAACAATTCAGAGAAGCAAGATTAAACCTGATTCCCATTGAGGAATTAAATATTACCTCACTTGCCGGATTTCTAAAAAGAGGTGATGCATTTCAATCCAACAGATACAATAACTCAATCAGATTATCAGACAAGCAAAACTATAATGTTTTCTATAATCTCGATTATGTTGATACAAAAAATCAAAACACTGAAACCAATTGGTGGCGGCACAATGGCGACGCTCACTATGTTTTATGGGATTTAATCAAGCCGGGTTTAAATTACCTTGCTGAAAACAAAAGAGCTTATGGTAATGATAAAGACTCGCTCATTTCTGGAAGTCTGGAATATTATGAACTGAATCCATATTTGCAGCTGCTTGAGATAGAGGGAATCAGCTTTACAGCAAAATATTCCCGCCGTGATGATTACCTGCCGTTAGGTGGAATGATGACTAAAGAATCAATCGCAAGAGCACAGATCTATGATTTAGCTTATAGAGGAATAGAAGAAGTTTCAACAACTTTAAATCTTACTATCAGAAATAAAAATTACTCTGAAACATATAAGCAGTTAGGTTCGCTAGACACAGAACAGCTTTTAATCAGATCACAATCAAAATTTCTTTTTTGGCAAAAAATTGTGAATGGAGATCTTTTCTATGAGGTGTCAACAGAAAAGCAAGCAAGACTTGAAAAGGTATATGTTCGGGTTGAACAGGGAACAGGTAATTATAAATATATTGGAGACATTAATGGGAACGGTATCGCCGATGCAAATGAATTTGAGCCGACACTCTTTGATGGAGATTATGTTCTCATAACAATTCCTACTGATGAACTTTTCCCGGTTATAAATCTTAAGACAAATACACGCTGGAAAATTCAGTACGCCGATATATTTGATAATAAAACTTTTATTGGTTCTGTTCTTGAGCCGTTATCAACTGAAACTTCCTGGAGGATTGAAGAGATTACAAAGGAAACAGATCTATCTAAAATCTATTTACTTCAGTTAAATTATTTTCAGCAGGAAGGAACAACCATCCGCGGTGCAAATTTTTTCCAGCAGGATGTTTTCATTAATGAAAACAGGCAGGATCTTTCATTCAGACTCAGATATGCACAAAGAATTGCGATGAGTGAGTTCAACACAGGAGTTGAAAATGCTTACAACAGGGAAAGAAGCTTGAGGATAAGATTCAGATTGATTAAAGAGGTAAGCAATCAAACCGATATTATTAATACAACCGATGATGTCTCTGCTCCACAGCCATCAACTAGAAACAGACGAATATTAGATAATAACTTAACTACAGATTTCTCTTATCGTCCAATTAGCATTGTTGAAGTTGGCTTTAAATTGAAAGTTGGAAAGAGTGAAGATACTTTTCCGACTTCACCTACAGTTATTGATTTGAATTCACAGCTAGTCAGGCTTAATCTATCGTTTGCACAAACAGGAAGATTAAGAGTGGAAGTAGAACGGACAGAATTAATTGCAAGCACTTTGGAAAATATTATTCCTTTCGAGATGTTGAATGGAAACCAGCTTGGAAAAAATTATTACTGGAGATTAAACTTTGATTATCGCGTAGCTTCATTTTTACAAACAACGTTAAGCTATGACGGACGGTGGCAGGGGAAAGGTAGAGTAGTTCACACTGCACGAGCGGAAGCAAGAGCGTATTTCTGAGCGCAAAGCAGAGCGGTTGTATGATTGTATGAATGGATGAAAATTTTGATTAGATACTATATAACCATACAACTACATGTTATTGTGATATATTATCAAATTAATTGAGATAAATATTTTAAGGAATCCTAAATATGAACATCGTTTCAACAATGATTGAAGCACACATTTTCAGAGAGTCTGGAAAAGGAATTGAATTTCTGCTGCTGAAAAGATCGGGAGGACAGCCGTATCCGGGTTTGTGGCAAATGGTAACAGGCAAAATAAAACTAAACGAAAAAGCATATCAGACTGCATTACGGGAAATTAGAGAAGAAACCGGATTGATACCGGTTCAACTTTGGGTTGCTCCGACTGTTAACTCTTTTTATGAACCAAAAGATGAATACATCTGTCTACTGCCTGTTTTTGCTGCAAGAGTTGAAACTGATAAAGTAAAACTGAGTGCAGAACATACCGACTATCAATGGGCTGATAAAATTACTACTCAGAAATTACTTGCCTGGGAAGGGCAGAGAAAAGCTGTTCAAATAATTGAAGATTATTTCCTAAATGAGAAAAGCTTTTTTCATTTTGTTGAAATTAAATTGGAATGATTTGTTTGCATTATTCACCCTGTAATTATGTATTAAAACATCAATTGATTAATTTTCATATTATTTCATAATAAAATTTAGGGATTACTTTGAGTTTACTAGTAGTGGGATCAGTAGCGTTAGATTCTGTTGAAACACCATTTGATAAAGTTGAGGCCGCCCTTGGCGGTTCCGCAACGTACATATCACTTGCAGCAAGCTATTTCTCCGCTCCTGTTGAATTAGTTGGCGTTGTTGGCGATGATTTTCCAAAACAATATACTGAAATGTTAGAGCGACACAATGTTGATTTAGAAGGATTACAGATAATTAAGGGAGAAAAAACTTTTCGATGGGGAGGAAAGTATCATTACGACTTGAACGTTCGTGACACTCTTTTTACTGAGTTGAATGCATTTGAGAATTTTAATCCTGTTCTTCCAGATCGCTATAAAAAGTCAAGATACATTTGCCTTGGCAACATTGATCCAATTCTGCAAATGCGGGTTTTGGAACAAGTGTCTGATCCACAATTCGTTGTATGTGATACGATGAATTTATGGATAAACTTAATGAAACTGGATTTGCTAAAGCTGTTAAAAAAAGTTCACGTTTTTATTCTTAATGATTCTGAAGCTAGGATGTTGACCGAGGAACCGAACCTGATAAAAGCTGCAAAACTCATACGTCAAATGGGTCCTGAAATTCTTATAATTAAAAAAGGTGAACACGGTGCGATGCTGTTTACCAATGATACAATATTCTCTGCACCTGCTTATCCAATGGAAATAATTTTTGATCCGACAGGTGCCGGAGATTCTTTTGCCGGTGGATTTACAGGTTACCTTCATAAAACAAGGGACCTCAGTCCTGAAAATATTAAAAGAGCAGTTATTTATGGAAGTACAATGGCTTCGTTCTGTGTAGAAAAATTCAGCACAAAGGGTTTAGAAGATCTTTCTTATTTGCAAATACAGGATAGATTTAGAGAGTTCAGAAAAATATCAAGCTTCAATGAAACCGACTGATTACTTCTCAATTAAATATGTCCCAAAGGACTCCTTTGAAGTGAACGAAAATCTGATATTCCTCGATCAGACCAAACTTCCACTTGAAGAGAATTATGTATCCACTGATAATTATGAACGAATCGCTGAAGCAATCGAACGACTTGAAATCAGAGGAGCTCCACTCATAGGAATTGCCGCCGCTTATGCACTGGCTCTTTCATTAAAAAATATTCAAGCTGATTCTGAGAAAGTATTTAATTTAGCTTACGAAAGACTAGCCAGAACTAGACCAACTGCAGTTAACTTGTTTCAGGCTCTTGATGAACTAAAAAATGAATTTGAGAATCTACCTGATAAAAAGAAAGCTTTCGAAATACTTCTTTCCAAAGCAAAAGAGATTCATAAAAAGGATGAAGAATATTGCTTGAAGATTGGCAGAAACGGTTTGAGTCTTTTCAGGCAAAAATCAAACGTTCTTACTCATTGTAATACGGGAAAACTTGCAACGGGTGGAATAGGAACAGCATTTGGGATAATTAAAACAGCTTACGAAAACGGTTTGGTAAATCATGTTTACGCTGATGAGACACGACCACTTCTTCAAGGTTTACGCTTGACAGCATTTGAACTTGAAAAAAATAATATCCCTTTCACCTTGCAGGCAGATTCTTCCGCAGCAGAATTGATGAAGCAGGGTAAGGTTGATCTTGTAGTTACCGGAGCTGATAGAATTGCATTAAATGGTGACTCAGCAAACAAGATTGGAACTTACAATTTAGCGATACTGTCAAATTATCATAACATTCCATTTTACATTGCTGCTCCTTCAACTACAATTGACAAAAAAATTGCAACCGGGGAAGAAATTGTAATTGAATATAGAAATAGTAAAGAGATTTTTCACATTGGAGAAACGCTAATCTCTCCAGAGAATTACAATGCCTTTACACCAGCATTTGATGTAACTCCTGCACATCTAATTTCCGGAATCATTACTGAAGAAGGATTGTTTACATTTCCTTATAATTTTATTCGATGAGCGAAATAGTAAAAACTGAAGCCATAGTCCTTAGTAAGATGAACTATGGTGATACCAGCAGTATAGCTTCTTTGTTCACAGAAGAATTTGGAAAAATAAGTGTGATTGTAAAAGGTGCCCGTTCACCGAAATCAAAATATGGAAAAATTGTTGACCAGTTAAACTACTTATCAATAGTCCTTTACAAAAAAGAATCCCGTGAAATACAGTTATTATCCGGAGCCGATATAATTGAGCATTACCCTTCGCTGAAAAATGATCTGGATAAATTAAGATATGCGTATGGAGTTGCTGAACTTGTTAAAAATCTTCTTGCTGAGCACGAAGTAAACAAGCGAATATTTAGAGGTATCGTAAAGATTCTCTCAATAATAAATTCAGGAGCGGAGAAACCGGAAATTACTTTTGGACGTTTCTTCATATTTCTCCTCAAAGAAACAGGCTATGAAATCCAGGTTAATTCTTGTGCCATTTGTGGAAAAATTAAATTCGATAGTAATCTCTACTATAATTTTGATAAAGGATTGATATGCGGTGAATGCACAAAAACAGTGGTTGATAATTATGATATTAATTTGGAACTTTTAAGGTATCTTAATTGTCTAAAAAACAATGAATCGACAGGCAATTTTAGTAATCTAATACTTCAGAAAGCGATAAATTTTATGGAAACTCATTTGAAATACCACATGCCGGATTTTAAGGGAATAAGTTCACTAAAACTTTTTAATCAGAGGTAAATGAGTTTATTTGTTACAATCCTGAATTAAATCAGGAAAATATATAATTTGAAAATTAATTCATCGGAGGAATAACATGAAGATCAAAGGAATAATTGGCGCACTTTCATTATTGTTAATAGGAATTGTTTTTGGAGCAATACTAGTTTCCGGATTTGGATTGGTAAGGCCGGGATTGGCAGACTTGAATTTAGGAGCCAAAGAACCTCCTGTTAAACTTGATGCTGACGCATCATCTTTTAGTCAGGCTTTTATCGAAGTAGCGGAAAAAGTAACTCCGGCAATTGTTCAAATTGGCGTTGTGTCTGAAAGGGAAAATCCTCATAAAGATTGGTTCTTTTTCCCATTTAAGGATATGCCTAAGGAGCAAAGAGGCTCCGGCAGCGGTATTATAATTTCAGCGGATGGTTATATTGTTACAAACAACCACGTTGTAGAAAATGCAAACACAGTAACGGTCGGATTATCTGACAAAAGACAGTTTGATGCAACGGTCGTTGGAACAGATCCGCTTACCGATCTTGCAGTTGTAAAAATAGATGCAAGTAATCTTCCGGTAGCATTTCTTGGCAACTCAGACAATCTAAAAGTTGGTCAATGGGTTATGGCGATCGGCAATCCACTTTCATTATCATCAACTGTTACTGCAGGAATTGTGAGTGCAATTGGAAGAGGTCAGTTAGGATTGATCAGAGATAGTTATGGAGTTGAGAACTTCATTCAAACCGATGCGGCAATAAATCCCGGAAACAGCGGTGGTGCACTTGTTGATTTATCAGGTTCTGTGATTGGCATAAATTCGGCGATTGCCGCTGGTGGTGGTGGTACATACATAGGTTATGGTTTTGCAATTCCTATTAATCTTGCAAAAGCTGTTGCACAGGATTTGATTGCTCACGGTAAAGTTAGCAGAGGTTATATTGGAATTAATATTGGTGAAGTTGACAACGCAATTGCAAAATCACTTGGAATGGATGCGCCAAAAGGAATTATCATTCAAGGTATTGTTGAAGATGGAGCAGCTTCTCAAGCTGATTTGAAAGCTGGGGATATAATACTCGAAATTGACGGTCGTGAAGTAAACAGACCAAACGAATTGCAAAGTTATGTTGCATCGCTTACAGCAGGCACTACCGTCAATCTAAAAATTTTCAGAGATGGTAAAACTTTGGAAAGAAAAGTAACATTGAAAGCTCGTGATGAGGAAGTTAAAACCGAACCTGTTTCTGAAAAAAATAAATCGAATGAAAATAATGAGGCTGGATTGACTTCAGCTACATTTGATGATATTGGATTGACCGTAAAGAATCTATCTGAAAAAGATAAATCTGATTATAATCTCAGCAATGGAGTTATAATATCACAAGTTAAACCCTTCAGTAAAGCAGAAGACCAGAGATTGTTCTCAGGACTTGTAATAACTGAAGCAAATAAAGAAAATGTTGATAATGTTGACGACTTCAAGAAAATAGTTGATAAGAAAAGAGGGTCAGCACTTTTACTCAAGGTAGTAGATAAGGAAGGAAATAACAGGTTTGTGGGTATTGAAATACCTGAGTAATTCTGATCCATAGATATTAAAGACAGGACGTCCCGATAAAATCGGGACGTTTTTTTTATATTTGTTTGTAAACAAAAAAAATAAATTTATGATAAGATTTTTAACTGCCGGTGAATCTCACGGAAAAGCTCTTGTACCAATTGTAGAAGGATTTCCTTCTGACCTTCCTATATCTTCAGAATATATTGACTTTCATCTGAAAAGAAGACAGGGTGGTTACGGGAGAAGTGCCCGAATGAAGATTGAGTCCGATTCAGTGCAAATATTGAGCGGAATACGATTCGGGAAAACTCTCGGTTCACCAATTTCATTTTTGATTGAGAACAAAGATTGGGTCAATTGGGAAGATTTGATGAACATAGAAAAACCAGCAGATTCAATTAAAAAAATTACAATTCCTCGCCCGGGTCATGCAGATCTTGTGGGAGTAACAAAATACAATTTTGATGATATAAGAAATTCTATTGAGCGATCAAGTGCAAGGGAAACTGCTGCAAGAGTTGCAGCAGGATCAGTTGCCAGAAAATTTCTTGAGCAATTTGGAATTCAAATCGGAAGTTATGTTGAGAGTGTTGGCGGAATCTATTCAACACAGAATTACTTTAGTCAATTATTACAAAATAAATATTTACTTGGAAAAAACGGATGGGATATTTCAGTCAAAGCCGACAAGAGTGTTGTTAGAGTTCTTGATAAAGCTCAAGAGAAGAAAATTATTAATAAGATAAATTCAGTAAAGAAAAGTGGAGATACTTTAGGTGGAACTTTTATTACTATTGCGACAGGAGTTCCAATTGGGTTGGGAAGCTTCATGCAGTATGATAGAAGACTCGATGCGGATATAGCTTTTCATATGATGTCGATTAATGCAGTGAAAGGAATGGAGATCGGAAATGGATTTGTGAGTGCAGAACAGTATGGTTCGCAAGTTCATGATGAAATTACAATTGATAGAAAGAGATTTTCGCGTAAAACAAATCACTCAGGCGGTATCGAAGGAGGTATCTCCAATGGCATGCCAATTTTAGTCAGAGCAGCAATGAAACCTATTTCGACATTAGCAAAACCATTGAATAGTATTGATTTAAGTTCAATGAAGAACGTTGTTTCTCGATATGAGCGCAGCGATTTCACAGCAGTTCCATCGTGTGCAGTTGTTGCCGAGAGTATGCTTTCCTGGGTTGTCGCTAAACACTTCCTGATAAAGTTTGGCGGAGATTCACTTGAAGAAACCAGAGATAATTTTAATTTATTTACAAAAAAATCTTTCAACAGAATTCGTCAAGGATTTAAGAAATAGTATGATAAAAGTGAAAGTATTTACGTTTAATCTGTTTTCTGAAAATACAATTGTAATATGGGATGATGAAACCAAAGAATCAGCAATAATCGATCCCGGAACTTCAGCGTCGGATGAAGAAAACATTTTATCAGATTTTATATCATCAGAAAAATTGAAAATAAGATATCTTATAAACACTCATTGCCATATTGATCACATTCTTGGCTGTAAGTTTGTAAAAGAAAAATATAATCCGGTTTACTATGCGCCAGAGAAGGATATTCCTTTACTCGAGCATGCTCAACAACAAGCTCAGATGTTTGATATTATTCTGGAAGAACCTCCCAAACCTGAGCAACTAATTACTGAGACCACTGAACTATCTCTTGGTAATTCCATCTTAAAATTTTTATTTACCCCGGGACACACACCTGGCGAGTTTTGCATTTATCTTGAAAAAGAAAAAATTTGCATTACTGGTGATGTTCTTTTTAATGAAAGTATCGGTAGAACAGATTTATGGGGTGGTGACTATAATACTCTGAAAGATTCAATCGAAAAGAAATTACTCGTACTTCCACATGAAGTTGTAATATACCCAGGGCATGGTGAAACAAGTACGATTGGATACGAAAAACAAAATAATCCATTTTTGGTCTGAAGCTATTCCATAATTTTTTAAACGAGGTTTGTTATGAAAGATAAAATTGATAAACTCTCCAAGCTGAAAGAAGAGGCAAAACTTGGTGGTGGCGAAGAACGCATTAAAAGCCAGCACGAAAAAGGAAAATTAACAGCCCGGGAGAGAATTGAATTACTCGTTGATGAAGGAAGCTTTGATGAAGTTGATATGTTCGTTAAGCATCGAGCAAAGGATTTTGGATTAGATAAGCAGCATTTTCCCGGAGATGGTGTCGTTACCGGATTTGCTAAAATTGATGGAAGACCGATAGCATTGTTCAGCCAGGATTTTACTGTGTTTGGCGGCTCACTATCAGAAACACACGCCGAGAAGATTGTTAAGGTGATGAAAATGGCAATGAAGACTGGCATTCCATTAATCGGTTTAAATGATTCGGGTGGTGCTAGAATTCAGGAAGGAGTTGTTAGTCTCGGAGGTTATGCGGATATATTTTTACTAAACACTCTCGCTTCCGGAGTTATTCCTCAGATTTCTGTTGTGTTGGGTCCCTGTGCAGGCGGAGCTGTATATTCACCAGCAATCACTGATTTCATTTTCATGGTTAAGAACACAAGTTATATGTTTGTAACAGGTCCGAATGTGGTAAAAACTGTAACTCACGAGGATGTTAGTTTTGAGGAACTTGGAGGAGCTGAAACTCACGCGAGTAAGAGCGGAGTTGCTCATTTTGTATGTGAAAATGAAATTGAAACATTATTAAATGTTAGAAAACTTCTTAGCTTCATACCATTGAATTATCGTGATAAAAGTCCTGAAAAAGAATTTGATATAAGTAAATTAACATACGAACCTAAACTTGACGATATCATTCCTGATAGCGCGAATAAACCTTATGATATGAAGGAAGTAATTAATCTGCTTTCAGATGAACAAGATTTTTTTGAAGTGCACCAGTTCTATGCTGAGAATATAATTTGTGGATTCTGCAGGCTAGGGGGAATGTCAGTTGGTGTAATTGCAAATCAGCCGCAAGTTCTGGCTGGAGTATTAGATATAAATGCATCGACGAAAGCTGCACGCTTTGTTAGATTCTGTGATGCATTTAATATTCCGATTCTTGTCCTCGTTGATGTTCCGGGATTCTTACCGGGTACTGAGCAGGAATGGAACGGAATAATTCGACATGGAGCCAAATTGTTGTTTGCCTTCAGCGAAGCAACTGTTCCGAAGATTACCGTAATTACCCGTAAAGCTTACGGCGGAGCTTATGATGTTATGAATTCAAAACATATTCGCGGAGATTTCAATTTTGCCTGGCCTTTTGCAGAAATAGCAGTAATGGGACCAAAAGGTGCAGTGGAGATCATATTTAAAAAAGAAATTTCAAAGGCTGCTAATCCGGAAAAAGAAATAGAGAAAAAATTATCAGAGTATATAGAAAAATTTGCTAATCCTTATATCACCGCTGAAAGAGGTTACGTCGATGACGTCATTATCCCCAGAGAAACCAAACAAAAGCTGATTAATGCGTTTAATCTGCTTCGCACAAAAGTTGATACTAATCCTAAGAAGAAACACGGTAATATTCCTTTATAAATACCTAAGCCGATGTTATTAGATAAGTTATAGAAAGTATTTAATTTTCTACTTGATAAAAGACTTATTAAATACTAAATTTGAAAAAGTAAATTTTAACCGGAGAGAACATATGTGGCTAAACTTACTCAAGTTACCGATTGTCATTTTAATTCTGGCAATATTCTATTCGTGTAGCAGCAGCGATGAGATTACAAAGAAAAAGGACGAAGCCCTAAATAATAAAGGTAACGTCGTTGCAGAAATGCTCGAACAGGCGAGGCAATTCTATTTAACTGCACTTGAAAAACAAAATCTAAATTTAATTGAAGAAGCTGTTCAAAATTATGAATCAGCATTAAGGATAATTAATAACCTCAGTTATTATCCCGGCGTTGATAATAATGAAGCATATATAGAACTTGAAACTGCTATTATAGAGGATTACAAATCTTATGTAGATAGTTTACCTGAACTTCCTCCCGGAGTATCTTTAGCTGCACTTGAAGAATGGATGAAAGGCTATGTATCCGAAATTGAACTGCCAGATGATGCAAAATATCAAAGAGAAATTATACCAGCTGATATTCCACTTGAAGTGAACGGATATGTTGAACAA
>JACZKK010000149.1 GCA_014860115.1 Ignavibacteriaceae bacterium | reverse complement strand
CTCTACCTTAATACAAACCAATCAGAATACAGTACGCGACGAGGAGAACTTCTTCGCTTTAGGCAAATATAAATTGAGTAATGGATGGAAACAGGGAATCGCAATTACCAGCAACATTGTTTCTGATGACAGACAACTTGGAATTAACGAGGCAACAATTTATCAGGTGGTTACATTAAGCGAACTGAATTTTATCAGAGGCATGACTCTAACTCCTTACGGAGGATACTCTGATAACCGGCAGGTGAACGAAGATGACAGAGGCCCTATCTATGGATTTGACGGCAAACTGAATTATCTCAACTCAGTTGATTTTGATATCAACTCAGCACTAAGACTTGAAAACGAAGACATCTCTCCGAGAAAAAACACAATCCGATATCTAGATTTACTCGTTACAAATCCTTTTAATCCAGATGTAGCAAATTTTTTCAATGCCCGGTATAACGAGAGTCGAAAAGATTTTTATATCTCTACTGATTCAATAACTTCTCAGCAATTTGATATCACAAACAATATAGAAAGCAGAACAGAAAGCGCTTTTCTTCTTCAGGACAGGATAAATTACAATAATTTTTTCGATTTGTTTTCGTTAGAGCTCGGCGGAAGAGTAAATTTCCGAACCATTGACAGAAACACCCGTTATAAATCAACCAGCATTCAATCTCCTTCAATTTTTGATACACAGGTTGATGAACTGGGAATTGTAGTTGAATCCGGATTGTTCTATAGAACTGAATTTGCCAACGCAGGTATAAACTTAAATTATTACGAACGTGATGAAAAACATATCACAAAAAGATTTGAAGGAGTAGCTGAGAGTTTTTACGAACAGAGATCGGAACTGGAAAGCAGAAAAAATAATAACTCTTACAGAACAACAATTTCTTTCCTTGGAAATATTTATCCCTCAAGGAAGGATCAGGTATCGCTCAGTCTTTTTCACAGTAAATTAAAATATGATACTCCGAGTGCACAAAACGACGATGACCGCGACGAACTGCTGACAATTGGCAGATTAAGATATTCGAGATACCTTTCTCCTTTTTTTCAAATGTTCACAAACCTGGAAGGAACCTTGAGTCATCTTGTTTACATTTTTTCCGGTCGCAGTGCCAACAATAATATAAACAGAGTATTAAGATTATCTGCCGGAGGTTATTACAGCGGCGCACAATTTTCTTCATTAAATAATTTTGAGGTATCAGCAAATTACACAGTTTACGATTTTCAGGACGTCGCCTCAAATCTCAGGAGTATTTCTTTCCGGCAATTTACTGCTACAGATTCCACAAATTACCGAATCACAAAAAACTTTTCATTCGTTGTAACTGCATATTTAAAACTAACAAGCCAGGGTGAACTTGATTGGGATAACTTTACCGAACGTCCGATGAGATATCTTCAGGAAATTTTTGCCGACCCTAAGGTTGGTATTGTTTCTGATTATTCATTTTTTGCTCTTGGATTAAGATATTTTTCACTGAATACATTCAGATACAATAAAACTGAGCGTGTCCCTGATTCAGATTTCTTAAGCATTGGCCCTCTTTTTGAAATATTGATTGGCTCTAAAATGTTATACCTGAAGATGAATACCTGGTATGAATTCATTTCTGATAACAGTAATGTTAACAGAGAGAGGTTAAATTTTATTTTAACAATGAATTGGAATTTTTAACTAATCAGGGTAAATTTTCAACCAATTAAAATACTTATATCAATAATAGTTTTGCCTGAACCTTTTTACCAAATAGAAATCGAAAGTGATCCTAACAATCTGATAACTGTGGAGGAATTCGTAAATTATTTTGCGAAAGACCTTGGTTTAACGGATGATCAATTATCAGTTTTATTGCTTGCAGTTACGGAGGCAACGACAAACGCTATTATCCATGCTAATAAATGTGATGTTTCGAAACTGGTGAGAATACATGCCGAAATTGAGGATTCAAAGCTGATTGTGAAAATTAAAGATGAAGGTAAAGGTTTTGACCCAACAACTCTTCCTGATCCAACGCATCCTGAAAACCTGTTAAAAGACTCCGGTAGAGGCGTTTTTCTTATGAAAGTTTATATGAATGAAGTAAAGTACAATGTTACTCCCACCGGAATGGAAACCATTCTTGTTCTAAATCTTTAGTCAATCGATAGTTCAAATCACCTTTCAACACTCGTTCATAACTATTATCACCTCTAATACTTTTTGTTTATTTTAACTTTTGTTAATAACAACATTATTTAAACAGGGAGTTACAATGGGCAGAAAAAAAATTTCAATAATCGGAGGCGGCCAAATCGGAGGAGTTTTGGCTCAGCTAATCGCATTAAGGCAACTCGGGGATGTAGTTTTATTTGATATAGTAGAAGACATGCCCCAGGGAAAAACTCTGGATATAGTTGAAGCATCCAGAATAGATGGCTTTGATGTCTCATTAAAAGGAACCAACGATTACAAAGATATTAATGGTTCCGATATTGTGATTGTCACAGCTGGTCTCCCGAGAAAGCCGGGAATGAGCAGAGATGATCTACTCACAACAAATGCTAAAATCATGCAGACTGTTGCTGAAAACGTTAAAAAGCATGCTGCAAACTCCATAGCGATTATTATTTCAAATCCTCTTGATGCTATGGTTACACTTTTTAAGAAGATCACGGGATTTCCTGCTGGCAAAGTTATCGGTCAAGCTGGAGTTCTTGACTCATCAAGATTTGCAACATTTATAGCGTGGGAACTTGGTGTATCAGTTAAAGATGTAAATGCTATGGTTCTCGGCGGTCATGGTGATACGATGGTGCCGATTGTAAGATATGCAAATGTTAACGGAATTCCCGCGATGGAATTATTAGAGAAAAAATATAAAGACAAAGAAAAAGCGTCCGAGGTTATGAACGCAATGGTTGAAAGAACGAAGATGGCAGGCGGAGAAGTTGTTAAACTCTTAAAAACCGGTTCAGCATTTTATTCACCTGCATCTGCTTCTATTGCAATGGTTGAAGCTATTGTTTACGATGAAAAACGTATGCTGCCTGTTTGTGCTTACCTGAACGGCGAGTTTGGAGTGAAAGGATATTACGTTGGAGTACCTGCCGTTCTTGGTGCTGCGGGAGTAGAAAAAATAATTGAGTTCGATCTTATCGCTGAAGAAAAAGCACTTCTTGACAATTCAGTAACTGCTGTTAAAGGATTGGTTGTTGATATGGAAAGACTGGGCTTTTAATAGACCTCTCTTAATCTCTCCCCTTTCGAGAGAGATAATTTTTAAAATGAAAAACCCTCCAAGATGGAGGGTTTTTCTTTAGATAGTATTTTAGTTATGAAGCGTAGACACTGACATATTTTCTGTTATTTCTTTTAACTTCAAACTTAACAACACCATCTGCAACTGCAAATAAAGTGTCATCATTTCCTCTTTTAACATTTGTGCCAGGATGAAATTTTGTTCCGCGCTGCCTGACAATAATGTTACCGGCAATAACTTTTTCACCGCCAAATCTTTTTACACCAAGATACTGCGGATTACTATCTCTTCCGTTTCTTGTTGAGCCTTGTCCTTTTTTATGTGCCATAACTTAATTCCTTTTTAATAAACTTTAGGTTGTTCTACGAAATCTTTAAAACTTCAATTTTTGTGTATTGCTGTCTGTGACCGCCTTTTTTCTTATACCCTTTTCTGATTTTCTTCTTGAATACGATCACTTTATCATCTTTTACATGCTCAAGAACTTTTGCAGTAACTTTAGCCCCTTTTACTTCCGGTGCACCGATTTTAACACTTTTAGCATCTCCAACCATCAGAACAGAGTTAAAAGTTACTTCAGCATCGACTTTTTCTTTTAATCTGGGGACATAATACTTGTTATTTTCCAACACCTTTATCTGGTCTCCCAGAACATTTATAATTGCAAACATTACTTCTTATTTTCCTTAAAATTTTGAGGCACAAATCTATGCAAAGATGACTTCTATGTCAATCCCTAATTATAAATAAATAGAATAAAAACTCATTTTTTAAGTAAAAATGAAAACTCGCTGCCCTCGCCTTCTTTGCTGATTACAGCGACTTTTGAATTATGAGCTTCAATAATGTGTTTGACGATTGCTAATCCCAATCCAGTACCACCTTGTGACCTTGAACGAGCTTTATCTATTCTGAAGAATCTCTCAAAAATTCTGTTGAGGTAATTTTCAGGAATACCAATGCCAGTATCTCTGACAATAATTTTAGCGTGCTTGTTTTCCTCTTCAATCAGAACTTCAATTTTTCCTTTTTCTGTATATTTAATTGAATTAAGAATTAAGTTAACAAGCACCTGTCTCAGCTTATCTTTATCACCAAACACTTCAAGGTCATCTCTGGCAGGGATGTAAATTAACTCAAGATTTTTATCATCTGCTATTTTCCTGTTCTCCAGAACTACCTGATTTATCAAATCATTTATTCTGAAGTATCTGTAACTCATTCGCATCTCACCGGATTCGATCATTGAAATATCGATCAAGTCATTCAACAAATTACTTAGTGAAACTGTATGCTGATTAGCCTTTTCTAAAAAGTGCATATTGACATTATTATCAGTTATAGCACCGTTCAATAATGTCTCAATGTATCCTTGAATTGCAAAAATTGGTGTTCGTAATTCATGAGATACATTTGCTATAAACTGTGATCTCATTTTTTGAAGACGTTGAAGATATTCAATATCACTTTTTTCCTTCTTGAACATTTTTTTGATTGCCTTCTGCAGAGCAAGCAGATTAGAGCCAAGTTGTATCTCTTCTTCGCTGTTATATTTATTCTTCCGGATATTATTAATGATGGTCTTTATTTCATCAAGTTCCTTATTTCGTCTTCTGCCGATGAGATAAAGTGCTGTAATATCAATGACAAGCAAGGAAATAATCAATGAAGGAAGTAATGAAACATCCTGAGTGAGTAAAAGGATTGTTAGAATAAATAAAATATTAAAAAAAAGGAACTCCCTATAGTAAACGAGAGAGGAAGCCAGGTAAGATAAAAACTTATTCGTTGTGTTTGAATCTATATCCAACACCTTTTATAGTCTCAATTAATTCTGAATGTTTACCAAGCTTTTCCCTGATTTTTCGAATATGAACATCAATCGTCCGGTCAATTACATAAACATCGTTCCCCCAAATTTCTTTCAACAGCGTTTCTCTGTTTATAACCTTACCGGGATTTTGGGCAAGAAAATAAAGCAGTTGAAATTCTTTCCGCGGGAAAAATTTCTTCTTATTATCAATCTTAACTTCAAATTTTTCAACATCAATTTCTAATGCACCGATTTTAAGATTTTTGAATTCCTTAGATTTTTTCTCTGACTGTTCTGATTTTCTGAGATTTGATTTTATGCGTGCTATTAACTTTTTTGGTGAGATGGGTTTCTGAATATAGTCGCTTGCACCAAGATCAAGTCCTTTAATTTCATCTGTCTCACCTGACTTGGCAGTAAGAAAGATGATAGGGATATCCTGATATTCTTTATTTGCTTTAATTTGCTGATAAAGTTCGAATCCATCCATCTCAGGCATCATTATATCAAGAACAATTAAATCAGGATTCTGGGAAATTTTTTTTAATGCATCTTTTCCGTTTGAACTAACAAGAACCTCAAAATTATCCTGTTCAAGGTTGTATTTGAGAAATTCAAGTATATCTACTTCGTCATCAACCAGTAGAATTTTTTTCATTCAATTAATTGATTTTTATTTCCTGATCTTTTTCTGCTGATTTATACATTGCCTCAGCAATCTGCAGAAGCTGCAATGCTTCTTCGCCTGATGAAAAAACAGGGTTAAGTCCTCTGATTGCACCTATAAAACTTTTCAGTTCATTTAAGTATGATTTTTTAAATGCCTCAGCTGGTGTTTCGACAAAAGTTGAACCAAGATCAATATGCTCATCATCAAGAACTTTAATCAATTTAAAAGGATTAGCGCCAATGCTGCCTTTTGTTCCATAAACATTGGTATAAAACGTATCTTTTTCTTCAGCGAGATTCCAGCTTGCTTCAATATTTATGGTAACAGAATTTTCACACCTGATAAGACTAATTGATGTGTCTTCAAGATTTTTTGAATTATGACAATAATTTTTTGTTGAAATTGAAATCACTTTAGGATAATCTGCAAGCCAGAGTGCAAGGTCAATCAAATTAACTCCTAGATCGAGAATTACGCCACCGCCGGCTTCTTCCCTTTTGTTAAACCATTTCTCCGAGCTGCTTTGTTTTCTTATCCAACCGCACTTTATATAAAATGGACTGCCAATTTCACCAGCATCAATTAAACTTCTAATCAACATGCTATCCGGTCGGTAACGGAGATTCATTCCAACCATTAATTTTCTGTTGTGCTTCTCTGCACACTCCATAATTTCTGTACCATCGCTGCTGTTTCGTGCAAGTGGTTTTTCAACAAGCACATCTTTACCAGCCGATAAACAATCTATAGCCATTTGTTTATGAAGGTGTGTTGGAGTTGCAATTATAACTGCATCTATCTCATCATCCTTCAGTAATTGCTTATAATCACTAAATCGTTTTTTTATTCCATATTTATCGGCAACAGAATTTAATCTGCTTTTGTTAACTTCTGCGAGTGCAGTTAACTCTGCATTTTTTATTTTAACAAGATTTGGCAAATGAACAAGCTGGGAAACACTCCCTAGTCCAATAACTGCTACCCTGGTTTTTTCCATCAGTATGTAACCTTTTCAGTCGATTTTGTACTCTTAAAAAAAGTAGTTATCTGAGACACTATTCCTGAAGGATCAATGGAGATTTGCTTGTGAAGTTCGGCTTGTGTTCCATGGTCTATAAACGCATCAGGGATTCCAATACGTAAAATATCATTCTTATAATTTTTGTCATTAAAATATTCAATAACTGCCGAACCAAAACCGCCAGGTAAACTATTTTCTTCAATTGTTACTACTTTTTCATGCTTCAATGCAATCTCATCAAGAAGTTGTGTATCAAGAGGTTTAATGAAACGCATATTTATCAGTTCGCTACTAATATTGTTTTCTCTCAATATTGCAACAGCTTTTTCTGCATAGTGAACCATTGACCCAACTGCAAGTATTGCAACATCTTCACCCTCAGTGAGCTTTTCTGCTTTCCCAATTTCAATCTTATTGAAGCCGGGTTCGATCTTCACACCAAGTGCAGAGCCTCGAGGATACCTCACTGCAACAGGACCATCGCAGTGTTCAATTGCAGTATAAACCATATTGCGCAGTTCTGCTTCATCCTTCGGAGCCATTATTACCATACCGGGAATAATTCTTAAGTAAGAAAGATCAAATGTTCCGTGATGGGTTGGACCATCGGCACCGACTAATCCAGCTCTGTCCAAAATAAATACAACGTGCAATTTCTGTAAAGCAACGTCGTGTATTATCTGATCGAAGGCTCTCTGAAGGAATGTTGAATAAATTGCAAGTACAGGAATTATTCCCTGAGTTGCAAGACCGGCTGCGAAAGTTACAGCATGCTCTTCCGCTATACCAACATCATAATAATTTTGTGGAATTTTTTCTTTAAGAATATCGAGACCGGTTCCATCAGGCATAGCAGCAGTGATTCCAACGACTTTCGGATTTTTCTCAATTATTTCAACAAGAGAGTTTCCGAATATTTTTGTGTAAGCAACAGGCTCACCTGATTTTTTGTATGCTTGCCCAGTTAATTTATCGAAAGGCGTCGAAGCGTGTAATCTTTGAGTATGGCTTTCAGCTGGCTTATAACCTTTTCCCTTTTGAGTTAATGCATGAATTAAAATCGGTCCCTTGAGATCTTTAACTTGTTCAAATATTTTGATTGTCTGATGCAAATTATGTCCATTTACAGGCCCGAAATATCTAAAGCCCAGTGCTTCGAAAAGCATTCCCGGGGTGATAACAGCTTTGATACCTTGTTCAAGTCTTACTGCAACTCTTCTCATCCGGTCTCCAAATTGATCTAGTTTACCTGTTAGGTCCCAGATCTGTCCTTTGAATTTATTGTAATCAGGATGGGAAATCATTTCAGTAAAATAATTTGAAATCTGCCAGACATTAGGAGCGATGGACATATTGTTATCATTCAAAACAACGATCAAATCAGTCTTTAAAACACCCGAATTATTCATTGCTTCGTAAGCCATTCCTCCCGTCATTGCACCATCACCGATAACAGCGACAACTTTTTTATCAACTTTAGTAATGTTTTTTGCAGTTGCCATACCAAGTGCAGCAGAAACTGAGGTTGAAGCATGGCCAGCACCAAAAGTATCGTACTCACTTTCAGACCGTTTAAGAAATCCACTTATTCCCCCATATTGTCTTATTCTGTTAAGGGCTTCTTTTCTTCCTGTAAGAATTTTATGCGGATATGCCTGATGACCTGTATCCCAAACAACAAGGTCGTGAGGAGTATTGAATACTTTGTGAATTGCAACCGTAAGTTCAACTGTTCCAAGTCCACCACCAAAGTGTCCGCCAATTTCAGAAATTGTATCAACCATATACTCCCGGATATCTGTGCACAATTGCTTTAATTGCGGAAGTGATAGTTGACGGATATCTGATGGGTAATCTACCCTGGAAAGAATGGGGTATTTTTGTTCATCAATCATTAAATAAAATAATCCTCCCTAATGTAACTGAATTAATCTTCTTCAACTTGTGAAATTTTTCCTAACTCATTTTTTAGCTCGGTAATCTTTAATTCGGCTTCTTTAAGTGTCTTCAAACAGGATTTTGAAAGTTTTACTCCTTCCTCAAAAAGTGAAATTGCTTCCTCAAGCTCCACATTATCCGCTTCAAGAATTTGGCTGATTTCTTCAAGCCGGGATAAATCCTGTTCAAAATTACTTTTAGATTTTTTCTTTGTCATAAAACTGCTTTAATGGGTTGTTACTTCCCCATCATAAAACTTAAGCCGTGCATTTTTTTCTTTATTAAAATCCACAGCCCTTGTAACAAATTTAGAGTTCTGCCTCACTAAAACAAAGCCCCTCTTCAAAATCCTCTGAATATCAAATGCATCGAGAGATTTTGCAAGAAGCGATATTCTTTTATCATATATCATCGAAAATTTTTCTATGCTTTGAAGAACTCTGCCAATACTCATATCAACTTGCTGGGTTTTCCGGTTCAGCATATCCATTGGAAGCTTAAAACCATACGACCTGCTAAATGAGTTAACATCTTGAATCCTGGCTTCTATTATCTCTTCAATATTTGCTGATGACATTGAAATAAATTCTTCAATGAAATTCTCTATATCGATAATGTCAGGAGTTGCAATTTCCATTGATACTGAAGGTGTTGGCGCACGAAGATCAGCAACATAATCTGCTATTGTAAAATCAACCTCGTGTCCGACTCCAGAAATGACTGGGATCTTAGACTTAAAAATTGCCCTTGCAACAATTTCCTCATTGAATGCCCAGAGATCCTCAATAGAACCGCCGCCACGAGCGATAATTATAACATCTATTCCAGTATATTCGTTCAAAAGCTTGACACTATTAACAATAGATTCAGCAGCGCCGCTTCCCTGAACTCTTGCCGGTGCGATTACAATTTCAACCAATGGAAATCTTCTTTTTGCGACACTTACCAAATCTTTAAAAGCTGCGCCATCTATTGCAGTAACTACTCCGATCTTCTTAGGAAATACAGGAATTGGTTTTTTGAACCTCTCATCAAATAAACCTTCGGCTTCAAGTTTCTTTTTTAGTTTTTCGAATGCTTCCTGTAATTCTCCGAGTCCGGCAGGCTTTATCGAACGGATATCAAGTTGATAGCTTCCTCTTGGAGAATAAACTGTAAGCTTGCCGTTCACAATAATTTTCATTCCGTCTTGCGGAGTGAAGAAAACATACTTGTTAAAACCTTTCCACATCGTGCAGTTTATTACTGCATCAGCATCCTTCAAACTAAAATACCAATGACCAGAAACATGAGATTTGAAGTTTGAAATTTCTCCAATAACGGAAATCTGCTCAAAAGTTTCTTCAAGTGTTCTTCGGATTTCTTTTGTTAGTTCAGAAACTGTTAATATTTGAATTTCATTTGCCAATTATTCTATTGTATTTGATTTTATTTCAGAATTCGTTTTGCTATCAATTTCATTATAATCTAGTTCGGATCCAAGCAGACTATGTGGTATTAAAAATATTATAAACATCAAAATAGATGCAAACACTATCCAACGCTTCGGATTTTTGAATTTATAGACCGCAATTAATGCAAGCAGCCAGCCGATGAACCCAATAAGTATTTTATTGTCTGTCAAATCGTGCCCGAAAGGAAAACCCGTCCAAAAAGCACCGAATGCATATTTCTGCACAATAGGTCCGAAAATAAAGCCACCGATAATTACAAAAATAAAAGTCAGAATAGTTAATGATTTAAACTTTTTTCCATCATTGAAATATTCCAGTCCTGTTCTTGCTGAAAGCAGCATCGCTCCAAAAATAAAAATGATGTGAGGAATCAAAAAGTAAATTGGCACATCTCCCTTAAACCTGATGATGACTTCTCTGTTTTCCGGAAGCGTAACCACTTTATTTCCTTTCTGAAGTACGACGTGATAAACGAGTTTTCCAGCAGGCGGTTGATGAGGCAGGTGTGCAACTAATTTACCATCCTGTCTGACCATTTCAACTTTTGTCCAGTCATCATTTGTTTTATATCTTTTCCAGACAAGCAATCCATTAAATGATTTATCTTCCATTCTGATTGCAATTGGATGATCACCGTCGCCTCCGTGAGTTCTATCGAGCTTATACTCAACCAAGTCACCATATATATTCGTTTCACCGCTTATAGGATAAGTTGGACCAGTCATCCTTTGATATATTGCCGTAAAAACAGTAAGCACAAAGGCAATTAACCAGAGTAATATTGATTTTTTCATTGAGGATGAATGAGAGAAATTTTTGAAAATTATTATGTGGAAAAATAATAATTAAAACCTTACACTAAAACCGAGCGTAGGAATTATAGGAAGCATAGTAGTGGTTTCTCTTCCAAGTGTGAGATTATCTTCAACATAATAATCATACCCGATTACATTTGATCGGTTATAAATATTAATTACATCGAGATAAATTGTCCAATCAAGATTCCACCAATCAGCAAAAGCATTTATGCGAAAATCAAGTCGGTGGTAAATTGGCTTACGTGAGTTTAGTTTTCTTTCATCAAAATCAACATCAAAAATTACAGGGTTATCACTACCGTTGCCGAGATTTCTTGTAGCGACTACCGGTGTTTCAGGCGTTCCATCAAGATCCTGATCTTCAAGAATGATTCTTGGTTTAACACCAGCCGGCTGACTTATAGGGAAACCAGAACCATACTGCCATCTAATCCCAAACTCAAGCCATGAGTTTAGCTGATAGTTCAAAACAACATTAACTGTATGTCGCTGATCAAAATTAAAAGGATACTTTATGCCATTTTCATACCTGTTTGCATAAGCAAGTGCATAAGAAACCCAGCCGGAAAATCTACTTTCGTAAAAAGTGTTTCTTTTAGAAAGGAAAAATTCAAATCCGTATGCTTCACCAAATGAACCATTAATTGGAATCTGAGTTAAAGAATCACCGTCAAAAGTTGCAGGCAATGTCCAGCCGGAGGAATATCTTGGATCTTTTCCGGGGATTGGTTCAGTATAAAATCGGCCACCCTGTAGTTTTTGAGGTCTGTAGAGATTATCAAAATCTTTGTAATAACCTTCAACTCTTGCACTCCACTCACCTGATAACCATCTTTCAATTCCCAGAACATAGTGAGTTGCTTTCTCTGCAACCAGAGTTTGAGTGTACTGATCTGAAAGATCGTAAAGTATTCCCTGGTCTCGTTGCTTTTCATAGCCCGGAGATTGATAATACAATCCCCAAACCGCTCGTAAAGTTGTAAGCTCATCGAATGCATAAGATAATGAAAGACGCGGAGCTAAATAAGCTTTTTCGAGTATGTTATAGTAGTCAAATCTCAAACTTGGCTGAAAAGTCAACTGCTCTGTCATACGAAAATTATCTTGAAGATATGCACGATATCGATTAAAGTTCTGCACATCTTTAATATCGTCAAGAGCAGACCTGAATTGAGGATTAGAATTCAGAACTGCCTGAAGCTGTTCATCAAGCTCAAAAGTGAAATCGATTGTTGTCTTCATAAAATCCGCGCCAACGCCAGCTTCAATAATATGATCCTTAAGTATATAGGTGAATTTATCATCTATGGAATATTTTTCGTAAATAAAATCTCCGCCAAAAGAAAACCGCAGCAGGTATGGTGCTAATGTATCGGGAATAGTATTTTCAAAATTACCGCGGTTAAGTGAAGGATCGAGAATCTGAGAGTCAAAATCTGTTGTGCCGTTATTTCTATAAAATGAAACAACAACTTTGTTTAGTGTGTTTTGATTCGGTGCAAAATGCCATGCTGCAGAAAGTAAATCATTATTCGTCACGTTGAATACTCCAACGCTATCAGGCGTTTCTCTCTCATCTCCGCTGACAACATTTACGGCATCCCTTGATAGAATCCCGTTAAACAAAAATTTATGACCATCGTAAGGTCCGATAACTAGTTTCCCCTGCAAGTCATAAAAATTCGGGAAGGTTGTATTATCATCGACCAATCCGGCACTTTTTACAAATGGTTCAATAATGAGATCATAATAAGTTCGTCGTGTGTTGAAAAGCCAGCTTCCTCTTAGATTAAATGGATTCTTCCCTTCCAGAACTAAATTAGCATCAACAATTGAAATGTTAACATTGCCAGCAAGTGCCTTTGTTGTTGTGCCTTCTTTATTTGTAACATCAAGAACTGCTGAAAGCCTGTCTCCATATTTTGCTGGAAAACCGCCTGAAATCAAATTAACATTATCAACTGCATCAGGGTTGAACATACTGACAACTCCATAAAGTCTATATGGATTGAAGACCTCCACATCATCAAGAATGATTAGATTCTGATCTGGTCCACTGCCTCTGACTACAAGCTGAGATGAAAAATCATTCGGCGCAAGTACGCCCGGAAGTGATTGAAGCGTTCTAAAAACATCCTCTGCTGCACCGGGAAGAGTTTTAGCATCTCTCGGATTTAAATCAATAAGACTCGTCCGCGTATCTCTCTGATCCTGCACCTGAAAATCTGTTACTTCAACACTTTGCAATTCAATTGCTTTGCTCTGCAGTTCAACATTCAATTCAGTAATCTTATTTGCCTCAATCTGTATATCAAATGTATTCGAATCAAAACCTATTACACTAAACCTCACTTCATAATTTCCCGCTGGAATACCAGTAATCTCGTAGGTTCCGTTAAGCTTACTAGCTGTTCCAAAATTCGTATCAAGAATAATAATATTAACAGATGGTATGGCTGAGGTTCCATCTGTAACTTTTCCTTTAAGTTTCCCTGTCTGCGCGTAGGAAAAACTTGTAAAAAGAATTAGAGATATGTAAATAAGTGTTTTCAACGTCTGATAATTAATGATTCTATTATTAATTATCTATAACAAAAAAAAGTGATAAATGATTCCGGATTGGAAATTTTTCTAATCGAGATAAAGAGAGAAAAGCCCGGAGTAAAATCCAATATAGATTTCCTGAAAATTTGTTCCTGAAGCATGGAACGTAAAATTGCTTCTGCATCGTATATACATTGTAAAGGTATCTTTTATTGTAAATAAACCAATTGAAAATTCCGGGCTTAATCCCAGATTTTTATTGAAATTCGTATACAAAGATATTCCCGGTGAAAGATACTCCAGACCAGGTATTTCAAAAATTCTTTTATAACCTGCACGTAAATAACCCGGATCCTCTGCATTAAAGATATAAGAATATTCAAACGATAAATAACCCGATGGATAATTAAGACTTCTTGAACGGAATGATATAATGGGTATTTCCTTTGTTAAGCTGAAAAAATTTTGTTGTGATTCCGCTGCAAAGCTTGGATATGGAATAAGAAATATTGATGATCCAAATAAACACAAAGTGATCCAGTCGGAACCTTCTTTTATTTGCGGTTCGAATGGCAAATCAAAATCAAAAGTTTCACTTTTGTTTATAACACCAGAATCGGTTTCTGTAATGATTACAAAATTTACTATGTTGTCCTTGAAGGAAAGGTTGCTTAAAGCAATATCAGTTTTGTGAAGATCGGTCGGTTCATATGAAACGCCAAATTCATATTTATCTTCCAAAATTACTTTTGATTTGCAGGCATCGCTCGTGTAAAAAGAGAGTTTGAAGATATACGGAATTTCCCTGGTGCAGTATGCATCAATAAGATATACTTCGATAGAATCGGTTTGACTGAAAAGTTTTTCAGATGATATAAATATCAGTATCAGAAGTAATATTGTTTTAAATTTCATTAGTTATTGAAAGTGAAATAAATTCTTAGTCAAATTTATGAAAAATGATTGTGAATACAGTGTAATTCATATTGGCCTATTAATGATTATTAAATTCCTGCACGTCCAGTATTCAGTGATGTTTTAATTATTTTTACAATAACAAATTTTCTAATAACCTAATTACACATTTTTAAGGAATGAATAAAAGCCGGATAACAACTCTGCTCAGAAAACTCAGACTGATGCAGTTAAGCGATCATCTACATTTCGTCTATGAGAAAATGAAAAATCGATCCAGCAACAGATCATTCAAAATAAATAATCCCGATGTTGTTCTTCCTCCTGATTATATGATTTATGAATCTTTCCAGATGAATTATGATAATTATTATAATGATAGTCTTGACACTGCTAAATGGCTAATCAGTTATTTTGAAAAGCACATTGAATTAAAAAATGTTAAGATTTTAGAATGGGGCTGCGGACCTGCAAGAATTATTCGTCATTTACCAAATTTATTAGATAGAAGCTGTGAGATTTATGGCTCTGATTATAATCATAAGACGATTGAGTGGTGTCAAAATAATATTCCTGGAATTAAATTTTTAAAGAATAACCTGCAGCCGCCGCTAGAATTTATAAATGACTTTTTTGATATCATTTATGCAACTTCTGTATTCACACACTTGTCTGAAGACATGCATTATGCCTGGATGAATGAATTGAAAGGAGTCTGCAAACCAAATGGAATTATTTTCCTGACTACACACGGCGATAATTGTAAACCCAAATTGACTGATGAAGAATTGAAGTTATTTGAAGCAGGAAAATTAGTAGTCAGAGGAAATGTTAAAGAAGGACACAGAACATTTGCAGCATATCAGCCGACTGAATTTATGCGAAAACTTTTTTCGGATGTCGAAATACTGGAACACGTTACCAGAGCGCCTGAAGGAAGTTATATTCCTCAGGATGTTTGGATAGTCAGGAAGAAATAGACAACTATTTCAAAGCTTGTTCGACATCCTTAATCAAATCCTCAACATCTTCGATCCCAACTGAAAAACGAACTAGTGCATCGGTGAAGCCATATTTCTCCCTTTCTTCTTTCGGAACGGAAGCGTGTGTCATTGAAGCAGGATGACAAATCAAGCTTTCAACTCCACCAAGACTTTCTGCAAGAGTAAATATTTTCACATTGTTTAAAACTTTTTTCGCTTTTTCAATCGTACCGAAATCTGCTGAAACCATTCCGCCAAAACCTCGCATTTGTTTTTTTGCAAGTTCGTGCTGAGGATGATCTTTTAATCCGGGATATATCACTTTCTTCGCAGCACCCGATTTTAAAAGAAATTCTGCGAATGCTTTTGCGTTCTCCTCGTGCTGTTTCATTCTGACTGCTAATGTTTTGGTTGAACGAAGAACTAACCAGCAATCAAAAGGAGAAGGAACTCCGCCTGCAGCGTTTTGAATATATCTCAATCGTTCGTGATATTTTTCATTATTCGTTACAAGTATTCCACCAATCATATCGCTGTGTCCGTTCAAATATTTTGTTGTTGAGTGAAGAATAATATCAATCCCCAACTCCAGTGGATTTTGAAAGTATGGACTCATAAAAGTATTGTCGCAAACCGTTATGAGATTATTCTTCTTAGCAATTTCAGCAACGGCTTTTAGGTCTGTAAGAATTAGCATTGGGTTTGTTGGTGTTTCCACAAAGATCATCTTTGTGTTTTTTCTTATCGCGTATTCGATATTGGTTGTGTTGCTTGTATCCACCCAAGTGTACTCCAGGCCATAGTTTGTTAGGTTGAGTTCATAAAGTCTGTAAGTTCCGCCGTATACATTGCTTGAAATTATGATATGGTCTCCAGCTTTCACCAAACTCATCAATGCGTGTGTTGCAGCAAGTCCCGATGCAAATGCAATTCCGTATTTCCCTTTTTCGAGGGTTGCGATATTTCTTTCCAAAGCTTGTCGTGTGAGATTGTGAGTTCTCCCATACTCATAGCCAGTACTTTTCCCCAGCTCATGCTGAGCATAAGTCGAAGTAAGATAAAGCGGAGTGATTACAGCTCCGGTTGTTGGATCAGGAATTTGTCCTGCGTGAATTGCGTCTGTCGCGAATCCCATTTTTTTTCCTTTCATTCTTAGTGCAACTTTGTGACCTTAGTGTCTTAGTGGTGAAGATTTTTTACCACTGAGACCTGCCTACCGGACAGGCAGGCACAGAGAACACTAAGCACCACTAAGTTATTTTTCAAAATTAAAATTAATTAAGTCATATCTTGTGATAATGTCAGTCACCAATCCAAAATCACTTACCAAAACCGCTGCATGTTCTTTGAACAATTTTTTCACTTCAGAAATTTCTGTTTTTGCATCGAGGATTGGAAAACTTTCTTCCATTACATCTTTAATCAATGAATTATAGAGAGTTGGATCATCAACTAGCTTTGAAAGTAATCGTCCTTCTCTGATCGCACCGATTGATTGTTTTCCTCTAAGAACAGGAATTTGTGTGTAACCCGTTTTTGTAATCAGCTCAAGCACATCTTTTACTTTTTCATCTTCTTTAATAGAAACGATTTCTTCAATACCCAAAGATTTTTTCCTGTCGGAAATATCGCGGAGAGTTCTGACTTCAATATCGAGCATTCTATTCAGTTTTAGCCAATCTTCATTGTGAACTTTCGAGAGATATCTTTCACCTGTATCACAGACAATGAAAACAATCACATCATCCTTGCTGCAATTCTTTGCTGTTTCCAATGCGACGTGAACAATTGTTCCTGTACTTCCTCCGCAGAATATTCCTTCTTCCTTTGTCAATCTTCTCGCAGCGGCGAAAGAATCTTTATCACTGATGTTAAATATTTTATCAATGTACTGGAAGTGAACATTCTCCGGCAAACAATCTTGACCGATTCCTTCAACGAGGTACGGAGTTCCTTTAATAACTTCACCGGTTTCTTTGTAGTGCTTGAAAATTGAACCGAGTGGATCAGCGCCGATAATCTGAATGTCCGGATTTTTTTCTTTAAGGAATCTTCCCGTTCCGCTAATCGTTCCTCCCGTACCGATGCTGGAAACAAAGTGTGTTATCTTTCCATCCGTTTGTCGCCAGATTTCCGGTCCGGTGGTTTTGTAATGAATTTCAGGATTGGATGGATTTGAATACTGATAAGCAAAAAATGAATTTGGTATTTCAGTCGAAAGTCTTCTTGCAACGTTCACATAATATTCCGGGTCATCGGGATCGACGAGATTTGAAACGACTATTACTTCCGATCCCAGAGCTTTGAGGTAATTAATTTTCTCAGCACTTACTTTTGAGGTCACAACGAAAATACATCTGTATCCTTTTACTGCTGCAGTAATTGCAAGACCTATTCCTGTGTTTCCGCTTGTTGCTTCGATGATTGTTCCGCCGGGTTTGAGAATACCTTTCCTCTCGGCATCTTCTATCATCGAAAAACCAATGCGGTCTTTTACACTGCCACCCGGATTAGCAGATTCCAGCTTTGCAAATATTTGAGGCTTCAATCCTTTGTTTATTTTGTTGAGCTTAATTAAAGGGGTATTACCTATTTGTTCCATTATGCTGTTTTTGTATTCCAAATCGGCCTATATGCTTTTAGTTTAAAAAAAATCGGTCAATAATAAGGAATTGAACTGAATGATGAAAGAAAAATAAGGATAACCATTTTCACTTTAATTCATTATTGAGTAGAGATATGATTTTTGTTTTCAATTTAGCATTTTGAAATAATTATGAAATGCTAATTATAAAATTAGTTGATGAAAGGATACCTTGTAATTCAAACAACATTACTATGATTGTGGTGTATATTTGCTCATCATTTTAATAATCAATACTAATCATAGTTTTTATGTCTCTAAACATTACTCCTGTTATTTTATCAGCACTTGAGCTTGAGGTGCATTTTGGTGAGCAAGTTATACTTGATAAAGCTTCACTGACTATTCACGAAGGTGATCGTATTGGTTTAGTAGGAAAAAACGGTGCGGGAAAATCTACTTTTCTAAAAATTATTTCTGGTTTGACACCGCAGGATTCTGGTAAGGTTACGAAGAAAAAAGATCTCGTAATTGGTTTTTTATCTCAGGAATTTACCATCGATGAGACGAAAAATGTTTACGATAATATTCTTGAAGGTGCTCTATCTGAATTGAATCTTATAAAACAGTACGAACATACTCCGTTCGATTCTCCCAAAAAACATAATCTTGAAGAAAAAATATTGCGACTTGATTCCTGGAATCTGGATAAAAGGATAAATATTCTTATCGATTCACTGGATGCTCCAAATGGCGAGAGAGAGATTCCTTCACTTTCCGGCGGAGAAAAAAGACGTGTTGCACTTTGCAGAGCTTTAATATCAAAACCTGATTTACTTATACTCGATGAACCTACAAACCATCTGGATACAAAATCGATTGAATGGCTTGAGAATTTTCTTTCATCGTATAATGGAACTTGTATCTTCGTAACTCACGATCGTTATTTCCTGGATAGAATTGCAAACCGAATAGTGGAATTATCATCAGGGAAATTTTATGTTCATCAAGGAAATTATACCGGGTACCTGGTTAATAAAGCAGAGCGACGTGCAATTAAAGAAGTTGAAGAGCGTAAACGCCAGATGTTTCTTAAGCGAGAACTTGACTGGATAAAACGCGGACCTAAAGCTCGCAGAACAAAAGCTAAAAGTAGAATTGATAATTATAACGAGGTTGCTGCTCAAAATGATTATGAAGTGGAACTTGATGTGGATTTAATTATTCCCCCTGCTGATAGACTTGGTAAAAAAGTTTTAGAGTTTAAAAATGTTGGAATTAAACTTGGTGAAAAATTATTGTTTCAAAATTTTAATTTCATCTTTGAGCCTGGAAGAAAAATTGGTGTTGTTGGACAAAATGGTGTTGGTAAAACTACCTTGTTAAAAATTATCCTTGGATCAGTTTCTCCTACTTCCGGAATTATGGAAATTGGTGAGACGACACAATTTAATTATGTGGATCAGGCAAGAATTTTATTGAACGATGAAGATACTGTTATCAGAGCAATCGGGGAAGGAAGTGAAACAGTTAAGTTTGGAAAACAGCAACTTAGTATATGGACTTATTTGCGCAGATTTCTTTTCAGTGATGATAGAATTAATACATTGGTCGGAAGATTATCCGGTGGAGAAAAAAGTCGATTAACTCTTGCCAAGATTTTGTGTAATGGCGGTAATTTCCTGATGCTCGATGAACCAACAAATGATCTTGACCTGCCAACATTAAGAATACTGGAAGAAGCGCTTTTATCATTCGAAGGCTGTGTGATGATTGTGAGCCACGACAGGTATTTTCTAAATCGCGTGTGTGACGGAATTTTAGCTTTGGAGGGCAATGGTGAAATTTACTACAGTGAAGGCGATTACGATTTTTATATCGAAAAGAAAAAGAATCGAGATAAAGATATTGAGCAATCAAAGCCTACAGCAGAAAAAGTAAATTCAAGAGTAAAACCAAAATCCAAAAAACTAAGTTTTAAAGATGCATTGGAATTAGAAAAGATTGAAGAAAAAATAATGCGCGCTGAAGCAGAAGTTGAAAAAATTGAAGCAATATTCTCCTCCACTGACTTTTACCTAAAATATGCTACACAGACCAATGAATTAAATCAAAAGTTAGAATCAGCAAAGGAGAATGTAAAAAAGCTTTATACACTATGGGAAGAGCTTGAGAAAAAGAAAAGTGAATTTTCGAAAAATTAGTTTACTATTCTCTATGGAAATAACAAAAACACACTACATAAAAACCAGAAACGAGTGTTAAAACTTTCTGAAGAACCATTAGAGAATTAGGCATATTCATTCTATTTAATTCAGTCAATTTTTAATGTTTTCGTCCCAAATATTTACTAAAATTAGGACAGATTATTAATTAGAAAAACTCATCCTAATCCTTCTCTTAACAAGAGAAGGACTTACTGGCAATGATGTCTTATCGGTATAAGTGCTGTCAGAAAAAATAGGGTTTTGTTTTATATAGAAAAGAAAGTCTCTCTCTTTGTAAGAGAGAGATTTAGAGAGAGTTAAATGAGTTTAAACAGTAAAGCAAAGTTAGTGCAAATAGCAAATGAAGTTTGCAGAGAATTGAGAAAGAATTCTACCTATGCTGAAAGATTGTTTTGGGAAAAAGTTCGTAACAAAAAATTCCTCGGAAAAAAGTTTTACAGGCAGCATCCGATCTTCCACGATATAACTGGCAAAGAAACATTCTTCGTTGCTGACTTTTATTGCTTCACGGATAAACTTATAATTAAGCTTGACGGAAAATATCATAAATACAGATTGAAGAAAGATGCTGAAAGAACCAAAATTCTCAATCATTTAGGATTAAACGTAATAAGAATTAGTAATGATGAAATTATTAATAATTTAGAAGAAGTATTATTAGAGATGAAAAAATACTTTACCAAAAACCAAAAGCGAAAAGTAAAACAAATCGATCAGGTAATAACAAAACTATGAACACCAAACAATGGTACGAAGCGCTCTTTGAAAATTATGGAAAGACTTACGACAAAGAGTCGTTTACGCAAGGAACTATCGGTGAATGTGACTTCATCGAGCAGGAACTGAATTTCAATAAATCATTGAAGATACTTGATGTTGGCTGCGGGACAGGCAGGCACTCCATAGAATTATCTCAAAGAGGATACTCAGTAACTGGGATTGATCTTTCCGATTCGCAGCTCGCTCGTGCACGAAAGAAATCAGCCAAAGAAAATCTTAAGATTGATTTTCAAAAGCACGATGCACGAGATTTGCCATTCAATAAAGAGTTTGATGCTGCTATAATGCTTTGCGAAGGCGGATTTCCTTTGATGGAAACTGACGAAATGAATTTTGAAATACTTAAAAATGTAACAAAATCTCTGAAGGATAGATCGAAATTTATTTTCACGACTTTAAACGGACTCTTTCCTCTTTATCATTCAGTGGAAAAGTTTTGCGCAGCGAATTCAGTTGGCGATAACGCAACATACCGCAGCAACACGTTCGACCTGATGACATTCCGCGATCACAACATAACAGAAATAACTGACGACTCCGGAAATAAGAAAACACTTGATTGCAGCGAAAGATATTATGTGCCTAGCGAAATAACGTGGCTGCTTAAATCACTCGGTTATAAAAAAATTGATATCTTCGGTGCAAAGCTTGGAGCATTTTCACGGAACGACAAATTAACAACCGAAGATTTTGAAATGCTCGTAATTGCTGAAAAATAGCACTGCTTGCAAATGTCATACGATTAAGTTTTACATCAAAATATCTTTTAAATAAAAATGCAAATCACAAAAACACTTTACATCAAAACTCGAGGCGAATGGCGTAACTGGCTGAAGATAAATTATAAAACAGAAAAAGAAATCTGGTTGGTTTTTCAAAATAAATCTTCTGGTAAAATAGGAATAACGTACGAAGAGGCAGTTGAAGAAGCTTTATGTTTCGGATGGATTGACAGTATTGTTAAAAAGAATGAAAAGGATAGCCGTGTCCAAAGATTTACGCCGAGAAATCCTAAAAGCAGTTATTCTCAGCTAAATAAGGAGAGATTAAAACGCTTACTCAAACAAAAGAAAGTAATTTCATCCGTCAGGGATACACTCGGTGATTTGGAAAATGAGAAATTTATTTTTCCAAAGGATATCCTAAACGAAATCAAAAAGAATAAAGAAGCCTGGAAAAATTTTCAAAATTTTTCTGAAGCGTACAAAAGAATCCGAATTGCTTTTATTGATGGTGGAAGACCAAGACCTGATGTATTTAAACAACGGTTAAATTATTTCATAAAAATGACTGCAAAGAACAACCAGTATGGAATTGTAGGAATAGAAAAATATTTGTAATCAAATCTATCGTTGGTGTGATCTTCACCTTTTATTATTGAATTAACAATCCTTATCTTGCAATCAAATCTATGAAGCTGCTTTTATCATACCTTAAAAATTATTGGAAGCTGGTTATACTTGCATTATTCCTTGCAGCAATCAACCAGGTTTTCTCAATGCTCGATCCGTGGATATTCAGGATTGTGATTGATGATTACGCTACAAAGTTCGATCATTACACAACCGAACAGTTTATTCGCGGAGTTATTCTTCTTCTGGCAGCAGCAGTTGGTGTGGCATTCGTCTCACGCATTGCTAAAAATTTCCAGGATTATTACGTCAACGTTATAACACAAAGACTGGGTGCACAGATTTACACTGATGGAATCCGACATTCATTACTTCTTCCCTTTTACCAATTCGAAGACCAGCGGAGTGGAACAACTTTGGGTGTTCTGCAAAAAGTAAGAAGCGACACAGAAAGACTAATTAGTGCATTCATAAACGTACTTTTCACAACAATTGTAGGAGTAATCTTTGTTAGCATTTACTCAATCAGCATTTATTGGCTTATCGCTCCAATTTATTTTGCAGCCATTCCGATACTTGGAATACTTAGTTCAGTACTTAGCCGAAGAATAAAAAATATTCAGAAAATTATTGTTGCTGAAACTACAGCTCTTGCAGGATCGACAACGGAATCATTAAGAAATATTGAACTTGTAAAAAGCCTAGGACTTGGAAACCAGGAAATTAACAGGTTAAATTCCACAACAGATAAAATTCTTCAACTTGAACTAAAAAAAGTTCGCTATATAAGAACTTTGAGCTTCATACAGGGTACTTCTGTTAACTTCATCAGGACAACAATTATGTTTATCCTGCTGTACCTTATTTTTATTCAGCACATAACAGTCGGTGAATTCTTTTCACTTTTCATTTATTCATTTTTTCTATTTGGTCCGCTGCAGAGTCTGGGTGATATCATCAACATTTACAGAGAAGCTGAAGTATCTTTAAATAATTTTGAATCTTTACTTAGTAAACCAATTGAATCGAAACCAGAGAAACCCGTTAAGCTGGGAGAAATAAAAAGAATCGAATTTCAGAACGTTGTTTTCCAGCATCAATCTGCTAACAGGCATGCAATCAACGGAATCTCATTTGGTGTCAAAGAAGGAGAAACCGTAGCATTTGTTGGTCCTTCCGGTTCAGGCAAAACCACACTCGTAAAGCTACTTGTAGGACTATATACTCCACAGGAAGGAAATATTCTCTTTAACAATACCCCTGGTAATGAAATTGATTTTGACGAAATCAGGGAGAAGATTGGATTTGTCACACAAGATACCCAGCTTTTCTCCGGAACAATTAAAGAAAACCTGCTCTTTGTAAATCCTAATGCTACTGATGAAGATTGTTTAGAAGTGCTGAAGAAAGCTGCAGCTAAAGATCTGTTGCAAAGAGCAGAAAATGGTTTGGATACGATGATTGGTGAAGGAGGAATAAAAGTAAGCGGCGGAGAAAAGCAAAGATTGTCAATTGCGAGAGCCTTGCTTAGAAATCCGCATCTTATAATTTTTGACGAAGCTACTTCTGCTCTCGATTCATTAACTGAAGAAGAAATTAGTAAAACAATTCGAGAAATTTCTTTAAGAAAAGATTTAATTACAGTAATGATAGCACATCGATTATCAACAGTGATGCACGCTGATAAAATTTATGTCCTTGAACGCGGCAATATTGTTGAGTCTGGTCGCCACGAAGAGCTGCTTGAAACTAAAGGACTTTATTACGCAATGTGGCGTCAGCAGATTGGCGAACGCGATTTCATTTTAAATGGATTACTTAAAAATTTATCTGAAAATTAATTTATGAAAAAAAATAAAAAAAATTATTCAAAGTCAGAAAGTTGATATGGGAGGGATTATTCTCGATCAACCATTGCCGAATCAGTTTATGGATCAGCTCGATCCCTTTTTGTTGATCCATCATTGGAATGATCGGCTAAAAGGTAATCAAAAACAAAATGAAGCTGGAGTTGGACCTCATCCGCATCGTGGATTTTCACCTGTCACATTAATTTTTAAAGGTGGGGTTCATCATCGCGATTCAAGAGGAAATAACAGCATTGTAATGGAAGGCGGCACTCAATGGATGTTTGCCGGAATGGGTATTACTCACAGCGAAAGACCGTACAAAGAACTTGCTGAAGATGGTGGAGAGTTTGAGTTAATTCAGTTCTGGCTGAATGTTCCAGCAAAAAATAAAATGGAGCAACCCGTTTATACTGCTATCACAAAAGAAGATACTCCGGTTTTCACCTCAAAAGATGGAAAAGTAAAAGTTGGAATTCTTTCCGGCAACTTTAAAAATCTTAAAGGTATCGTTGATCATTTTTCTCCTGTCACTGTTTTAAGATTTGATTTTGAAAAAGAAGGTGAAATAGAATTTGAAATTCCTTCAATACAGAATACTTTGATTTATTTGCTGGATGGTCACGCTGTTATTAATAACGAAGACGTTACCAGTAAAGATTTGGTTTGGTTTAGTAATGATGGTGATGATATAAAAATTAAGTCTAATCAAACATCAAGAGCAATCCTACTTTCGGGTGAACCAATTGGAGAAGAAGTGGTGTCATATGGTCTGTTTGTAATGAACAACCATACAGAAATTATGGAAGCCATGAGAGATGCTCAAATGGGAAAGATGGGTGTGCTGATAGAGGAATAAACAACCGTTAAATAATAAAAAATAAATCCAGGATTACCATGTCAAACAAATATAATTATACAACGAAGCTAGATGTTAAGTACAAACACTTTGAATTGATTGATATTTCAACAATGGTAAAAGAAACAAAAGACAAATGGTTCAACCAGACTTTAACACAAGTAAATGACAGCGTTGTGAGAGTAGGAATTGTTGAGGGTGAGTATCACTGGCACAAACACGAAAATGATGATGAATTCTTTTTTGTACTTGAAGGAAAATTATTTGTTGATTTGCGGGAATCCGTCCCTTCGGGAGAGGATAGAACAATTGAACTAAATCCCGGTCAGGGAGTTACGGTAACAAAAAATGTAATGCATAGAACACGAGCACCGCAAAAAACCGTCATGTTGATGGTAGGAAATAAAGGAATTAATCCGACTGGTGATTAAATTTTTAGAAAACTAAACCCTCTCAAAAACTCTTCGGAACCCATTCTCTTTTTCCCTTCCTGCTGAAGTTCGAGGATTCGTAAAGCATTTTCTCCGCAGCCGATAATTAATTCCTTCTTTGTCTGATCAATTTGAAAAGGTTTGAGATCATCTCTTTCAACAATTTCAGTTTTGTAAACCTTCAAAACCTTTCCATTGTGCATAAAAAATGCTGCAGGATGTGGCGATAATCCTCTTACAAGATTATGAATTTCAAAAGCTGATTTATTCCAATCAATCAAACATATTTCCTTTGTTATCTTTGGTGCGGCAGAAGCCAATGAATCATCTTGCTGTTTTAACTCATAATTTCCATTCTCAATCAGATTAACTGTTTCAAGAACCATCATTGCGCCAAGTTCACTCATTCTGTCGTGCAAAGTTTCAAAGTTATCTTCGGGGAAAATTTCAAGTTTTTGTTGAAGATAAATATTCCCTGTATCCACTTTCTCAGCAAGCTTAAATGTTGTTAATCCGGTTTCAGTTTCACCGTTAATTAAAGCCCACTGAATTGGTGCAGCACCGCGATATTTTGGAAGATAAGAACCGTGTAGATTGAATGAACCGAAATTTGGAATCTCAAAAACTTCTTTCGGTAAAATTCTGAAAGCGACCACAACAAATAAGTCCGGCTGTAATACTTTCATCTGTTCTACAAATTCAAAATTACCTTTTAATTTCTCTGGTTGATAAACGGGAATGTTATTATCAACCGCAAATTGTTTCACCGGCGTGAATGATACTTTCTTTCCTCTTCCTCTTTCTTTATCTGGTTGAGTTACCACAGAGAGAACATTGTGATTGCTTCCGAGTAGTATTTTGAGTGATGGTAGAGAAAATTCCGGAGTGCCCATGAATACAATATTCATATCAGGCCTATTTAATTAAATAATCTGTGGTTTCACTAATGGGGTAGTCGAAATCAAGTTTACGTTTTTTGATTTTGTCCAGGTGCTTCTTGTATTGCTTTTTCAAATCATCATTAAAATAATCAATAAATAAAGTTCCTTGCAGATGATCATACTCATGCTGAATTACACGAGCGAAAAGTTCATCCGCTTCAACCGTATGCTCTTTCATATTTACATCATAAAATGAAACGAAGACACTTTTTGGTCGTATTAATTCTTCGCGAATTTCAGGAATGCTTAAACAGCCTTCTTCGATCGAAGTAGTTTCATCTGATTTTGAAATGATCCGGGGATTAATCATCGCAATTGGTTTATATTTTTCGTAACCCTCAACCGGAGATACATCAACGACAAATATCTGTTGGTTCAATCCAATCTGGTTTGCAGCCAGTCCAACTCCATTAGCATTCCGCATTGTTTCAAACATATCAGCAATGATACCGATAGTTTTGTCATCAATATCAGTGACGATTGCTGTTTTTTTTCTTAATATTTTATCACCACACAAGGTGATCGGGACAATGGACATTATTTCTAGCTTTAATAATTATTTAGACTGTTTAAAAATAACTGATGTATTTTCATAAAAAAACCCCGATAAGGTATCAGGGTTTGGAATAATTCCAGAATTAATTCGAATTTCAGGCAACTAAAAGCTTTCCATCCTTCATCAATAATTTTCCATCCATCCAGACTGTTGGTTTTTTCACAACACCATCAAGGTGAATCGGAACATTTACACTTCCGCCCATTGAAACATTATTACCGAGTGCAATGTGAATTGTTCCCATAACCTTTTCATCTTCAAGCAGAACACCGCTCAGCTTTGCTGAATCATTTGTCCCTATTCCAAACTCTGCAATGTTGCGTGCATCTTTGCCAACTTTATCGAGCATGGTTTTTAATTTTCTGGCTAACACGCCGCCTGTAATTTTTGTTGCATAACCATCTTCAACTTCAATTCTTATGTTTGTATTTTTTATTAATCCCAATCCTGCAAAAGAACCATCAGTTACAAAAACACCGTTCGCTGTTCCCTCAACGGGAGCCAAAAAGGTTTCACCTGTGGGAAGATTTCCGCTTTCTCCTTTTGCATGAAATAATCCTTTACTGGGAATAACTTTTCTTCCTGCAATTTTGAAAGTGATATCCGTTCCGGCAGGTGCAGTAACTCTTATGATTTTTCCTTTTTCTAAAATCCTCTGAAGCTTTATTGTGCGTTTTGAAATAGCATTATAGTCAGCGTTCATTCCTCTTATCATCACATCTTTTGTGATTCCTGGAAATGTTGCAATGCGTACCCCTTTTGCTGATGCTGCTCTTCTTGCATCTGTATGAGTAAGTGATTTTGCGGTCGGACAAAAAACCACATCAAACTTTTGCATAAGTTCTGCAACTTCCGGAGAGGGCTCTTCTCCATTTATTTTACCGGACTTTGTCAGTACAAGTAATGAGAAGTATCCCAGTCTCTGTGCATTTTCATGTAGAGATAATCCTATTTCTTTTTTTAATTCATCTGTAATAACCAGAATTCTTTCACTCTTTTTTGCGCCCATACAATCGCGGATTGCAATCTGAGATGCGGTATCAAGTTTAGTTAATTTTTTCATTTTTCTCCCTGATTAAATAATTATAAAAGTGGAAAACCGACATTAAGCTGAATCACAGCGGAAAATCCGCCCGAGTCAATAAATTTTTCTTCATAGTTTGAGTTTAAGAATGGCTCCCCGTCTTCACTGTAAACATTATCAAAAACTATTTGAGAGTAGCCTGCCAGTCCTTCAATGCTTACATAATCCTTTATAATGGCTACAATAATTCCAGTTCCTATTGAATAACCTATCACTCCGGAATCACTTTTATACTTGTTAATATCAGACTCACCAGGTAAATCCGTTGTCTGCGTGAAAGTTACACTATTAAAGTTCAGTGAGCCATCAAGAATTTTCCAGCTTACAACTTTTGTAAATTCCCAGCCGACGTCAAATCCTAATGCCCAGCTTTTGAATGTTAAATCCATTGAATGATTGTCTGAATTTGTACTTCCTCCAACCGTTGCTTTATTTATTTCATTTACATACTGGTAAAAACCTTTAGCTGTAACTATTATTTTATTTTCAAAAGTTGCACGGAAAAAATTAAGTCCTAATCTATAACCATCTGCCGAAGAAAATTCATCAATGGGTGAATGAACAAACTCAAGAGAGTTCCAGTATTCTATGTACTCATTCAATCCTGCAGGTTTGTAATTTTGATAGGAATATCCGCCATAACCACCGACAAAACCAAGACATCCGAAACCAAATGTCTGGGCGTGAAGGTACGGATCTGTAATAAATACAAGATATAAAAGAAATAATTTTTTAGTAAAATTTAGCATAGCTTCGATTTAAATTGCGAAATCAAAATAAGTATTCAAAAATAATTTTTACAGGTATTAAATCGACTCATATCTTTTTTTACATTTTCAAAAATGAAATTCTACTTACCTGTTACACCAGTTTTTGATGTAATCGTTTCTAAACCATGAGCTCCCGGACCAGTTTCAGTTTTCCAAAGCATAAATGAAAAGAACAAACCCAAGGATGCAAGGGCAGTAAATACCCACATACCCGGTGCATAACCATCGGGATTTTCAGGACCAGCAGAAAATGCGTCATTTAGAAAACCTATAAGCCACGGAATTGCCGCCATACCAACTTGTTGACAAAGCGTCATCAAAGAGTAGCCGGAACCTAATCTTTTTTGATCAACTATGTATGCGACCGATGGCCACATTACAGCTGGTATCATTGAGAATGAAATTCCGAGCAGCACCATAACTATGAGCAATGTGAGTGGAATATTTCCGCTTCCGATTAACGGGATTGTAACTGAAATTAAATCACCTGGCGGTAAATATGTAACCACAAGAAAAAGTGGAAAAAGAAGTATAGTCCCAACTATCATAAACAATGATCTTTTACCTACTCTATCAACCCATAAACCGAATAATGGAGTTGCAATCATAGCAGAAAGTGGAAGAAGACTGTTTAAAATTCCTGCTGCATCTCTTTCCAATCCATGTGCTTGTTGAAAATAATAAATTGCAAATGCACGGAATGGAAAAACGGTTGAGTAAAAAACAACACACAATGCAACGATATACCAATAAGATTTGCTGAATGAATATAATCCCTTTAATTCAAATTTATCTGTTTCGCCAGCAGAACCTAAATCATATTTTCGTTCAGCAGAACTCTCCATAGCCCAATAAAGAACAGCTCCGGCAACAGATATTCCGGCAATTGCTGTTGCTAACCAAAGCGGATCCTGCCAGTTTTCATAAAACGGACGAGCCCATCCGGGAGATAAATCAGCCGACCAGGAACCCAGTCTTGCAATCGTCAGGTTTAATCCGAAGGCAAGGCTCAAAGTTTTTCCCTTAAACCATTTTGCCAAGGCAGTTGTAACAGCAACGATAAGAGGTTCTGCACCGATACCAAGGATAAATCTTCCAGCCATCATAATATAAAATTCACTTGAGACAGCAGTGACAAATGCAGCAACCATGCAAATCAATGCAAAGACTAAAATTGATTTCTTTGTGCCGAATTTATCAATTATGAATCCGCCAATAAGCAAAACTATAATTGCAGCGATACTGTAAACAGTATAAAGAAGTCCTAATTGCTGATCAGTAAAGTTTAGCTGGGATGATAGCAAATCGAAAATTGGTGCAATGCTGTCATAGATATAATAATTGCCGAACATCGCGAGACTTACAAAAATTAAAACTGACCAGCGGTATATTGGAGTTGGCTCTTTAATTTTAGTTACCGAGTTTGATTCCATATTTGTTTTTGATGCAGAAGAAATGATTCAAAAAAATAATCCCGGAGTAAGCAGATTTGCTCACCCCGGAAATAATTGAATTAATTTTTTGACGGAATATTTTTCAGAACATTCACAAGCTGGTTGTAAAACTCAGGAACAGTTGAGATTTGTAATTTCTCATCTGGTGAGTGAACACCAAACATTGTTGGTCCAAATGAAATCATATCCATATCAGGATATTTTTCGCCAATTATTCCGCATTCCAGGCCCGCATGAATTGCAGTTACCTGAGGTTCTTTACCATACATTCTTGTAAATGTTGATTTGAATACTTTCAAAATATCAGAATTTATATCAGGTTTCCATCCGGGATAACCGTCACCGTAAGAAACTTCAGCACCCGCAAGAATAAAAATTGAGGTAACCATATTTGTTATGTCAACATTCTCTGATGCAACAGAACTTCTCTGGCTTGTCACAAAATTAATGTGCTTACCAACAGTTTCAACAACTGCAAGATTATTTGAAGTTTCAACCAGGCCTGGAATATCATTTGACATTTTTATAACACCGTGAGGAATAGCGTAAATAGCATTTACTAAGCGCCTTTGAGTTTTTTCATCCATAAATTTTTCAAGCATGATATGTTTTTCTGCATCAACATGAAGATCAGGTTCAATTACTGCAAACTCTGCCCTCACAGTATCATTAAACTTAGTGACAAACTTTTTCAATATCTTTTCATCTTTCTTTGGTACAGCAACAACAGCAAATGCCTCACGAGGAATTGCATTGTGTTTATTACCGCCATTTATTGAAGCAAGTTTGATTGCATTTTCTTTGGAATAATCGAAGATCAGCCTGTTTAAAATCTTTACAGCATTTCCTCTGCCAACATGGATTTCTAATCCTGAATGTCCACCTTTTAATCCTGCTACTTTTAATTCAAATGAAGAATAATTCTTCGGAGCTTTTTCCCACTTAGCTTTGAACTTTGCTGCAGTATTTTTTCCACCCGAACAGCCGATAAAAATTGTTCCAAGTTCTTCAGAATCCATATTGATTAGAATATCAGCTTTCAGCCAGCCTTTCTTCAAACTTGATGCACCAGTTAAACCTGTCTCCTCATCAAGAGTAAAAAGACATTCAATTGGACCGTGTTCAATATTATTTGATTCAAGGACTGCGAGAGCAGCAGCAACACCAATTCCATTATCAGCACCAAGCGTTGTTCCTTTTGCTTTTACCCAATCACCATCAATGTAGGGTTGAATCGGATCGTTATCAAAATCGTGTTCAACACCTCTGTTGGATTCACAAACCATATCAATATGTCCTTGAAGAACAACGGTTTTCAAATTTTCTTTTCCCGGTGTTGCTGGTTTTCTTATAACAATATTTCCGAATTTATCTCTTTCAGTCTTGAGACCAAGTCTCTTTCCAACTGAAACTACATATTCAGCTATCTTTTCTTCCTTTTTTGAAGGACGGGGATATTTACATATCTCTTCAAAGTGATGCCAAACTAATTTTGGTTCTAAGTGACCTAATACATTTCCCATGGTTTTCTCCTATCTGTTTATTTCGTTAAATGATATTAATTTTTGTTCGTACAATTGAAATATAAATTTTACTACTCTTTCTTCTGCTTGAGTCAGCTCATCTCCAAACTGATCCGAAACTATTTTGATAATTTCGTTAACTTTTTTACTGCCATCCATATTCATCCAGACTGCTGAACCAAATTTCTCCAGCTTAATTCTGAAATCTGCTGATTTGAGCCTGGGTACTATCAATTTTTTTGCGATCTCGTTCTTGAATTTTGGATAAATAATCGTAACTAAATTTTCATCGTCCACCTCATCAGCCTGAAGCTTATATGGAGTAAGTTCCAGAGTATTGGTTTTCTTTAATATTTGTTTTCGTTCTTTAAATGATAGCGGCATAATAGAAAATAGCAGGAGCGCTCAGTTAAGAACGCTCCTCAAAAAATTATCACATAGAAATTTGCGGTGGTGCCGGATCATCTGGCTTGCCCGCATTCTTTAATGGAATGTTGACAAGCAGCCAGCCAATAAATGCAAATACAATCAAACTTATTAAGAAGGATGGTTCCGCAAAAATTGCCAGCAGAGAAACTTCCCAGAAAGCAAATCCTGCAAACAGAAGTCCTATTAACGCTTCGCCAGCGATTAACCCTGCTGCAATCAAAATTCCTGTATTCTCAACACGCGATTTCTGACCATCATTTAATTTTCTTTTCTCGTTATACTTTTCAACAATACCTTTAATCATACCACCAGTAAAAATTGCAAAGGTGGTTCCCAACGGAAGATACATCCCAACACTGACCAGCATTGGACTTTTCACATTCATCATAATAAAACCAACACCCATTAACATCCCAACAAAAATCAAAATCCAATCCATCTGACCTGCAACAATCCCTTTTGATAAAATAGCCATCAAGCTTGCTTGTGGTGCTGGTAGAGCATCTCCGCCAAACCCGGTTCCACCAGATTTAATATCTCCTTCGTGAAGAATCAATAATGGAATGAACATTACTGCGGCGGAAACAACAACACCGATTATATCTCCCACCTGCATCTTCCAGGGAGTTCCTCCTAGTATATGTCCAGCTTTAAGATCCTGCAGCATTTCACCGGCAACAGCGGCAGCAACACAAACTACTGCAGCCACTCCAAGCACAGCGGCAACGCCTGCTTCGCCTTCCATCCCTAAAGCAACCATGAGAATTGCAGCGACGACTAAAGTTGATAGAGTCAATCCGCTGATAGGATTATTGCTTGATCCGATAATTCCAACAAGATAGCCTGATACAGCAGCAAAGAAAAATCCTGCAATTATCATTACAACAGTAGCGACAAATGCGGCAACAATATCCTGGGCGAAATAATTGTAGATGAAGAAAGTAGCGACAGCCGTACCGAGAATTCCAACCATTACCCAGTTGAAGCTGATATCTTTTTCAGTTCTGATCTCAACAAAATCACCAGTAGCTGCTTTTTTCACATCACTAATAGAACGTGCAATACCGGTCATAAGACTTTTTCTCATTCTCCATAAAGTATAAGCTGCACCAACCAACATTCCGCCAATTGCAATTGGTCTAACATAATCTTTCCAGACTTGAACCATTGTTGTAGCCCAATCAAAATCTGCGGGAGTTTCAGTATTAAAATATTTAAAGAATGCAATTGTAGGTGCGAGCAAACCCCAGGCAAGAACGCCTCCGCTAAAGTTTAGTGAGGCAAGTCGTGGACCGATTATATAACCAACTCCAATGTATGCTGGACTTACGTCTGGTGAGCGAAATAAAATATGACCTTTACCAACAGTTATGAGTTGAGTCCATGAAGTAGCAAACAACTTGAACTGTCCTAGCATTTGAATTAGTGCCCCAATTCCCATCGCACTAAAAAGAAACTTTGAACCTCCAGTGCCGTGTCTTCCTGCTTTATGAATTTCTGCTGCAGCAACGGACTCGGGGAAAGGAAGCTCAACGTCTTCAACCATCACTCTTCTGAGAAGTGCAACGAACATGATTCCCAGAATACCTCCGGCAATCATTATTGCAACTGATATTAGAAAATTTTCTGTGGTGAAAAACGGTACCCAGATTCCTGCAATAAAGAATGCGGGTAAAGTAAAAATAGCTCCCGCTGCGATAGACTCACCAATCGAACCTACAGTTCTGGTAAAGTTTTCCTCAAGGATTGAGCCTTTCATAATTTTAATAAGTGCCATTCCAATTACTGCTGCAGGATAAGTTGCAGCGATCGTCATTCCTGCTTTTAAACCAAGGTATGCGTTTGCAGCACCAAGAACTACTGCCAAAATTAATCCGATGATTAAAGCGCGAATGGAAAATTCAGCCATTGAGGTTTCAGGAGAGACGAAGGGAACAAATCGTTTGGTCTCGGCCATATGATACTCCTTAACTACGTGAGAGAAATAGTTATTTTTCCGTGATGACGGATTTTAGTTCCAAAAATAGTGACCAAATATAAACAGCTTTCTCTAGCTCATCAACAAGATTATTGAGTATTTTTAAACATTATTGCTAATTATTAAAGTAAATTTAGAATTAGAATTCTTGCTTTCTCATCCCTATATGGCATAACGCAAAATCATATTTAATTGGATCGTTGCGATCAAACTTTTTGAGGTTATTTGTGATTTCTTCAGCCATTTTCCAGCTTACATTTTTTCTTTTGGTGAGTTTTAATTGTCTGCAAATTCTTGCGATGTGTGTATCAACGGGAATAATGAGTTTAGATGTTGGTATTTCACTCCAGAGGCCAAAATCAAGATCATCTTTTCTTACCATCCAGCGTAGAAAGAGATTCATTCTTTTGCAGGCACTTCCCTTTTCGGGCAAGGGGAACATAAATTTCATTCCCCTGCTTAGTTGCTTAAATTCCTTCTGAGCTTTGGTTAGAAAATATTTATTGAAATTAGTAATTGCATTCTTTAGGTTTTCTTCTTCTGAATTGTATCCTGATAAAAACAAATTCTTAAGCGAACCGTATTCATTGTAAGCTAAATTTAACAATTGAAATAGATGAAGAATATCTTTAGTCGAATAAAACCTATGAACGAAATTAGTTGGTAAATTCTTAATTGCTGAAATATTGCTAATGAACTCATAAGGTTGATTTTTTGAAATCAGTAGAAATGTATTGAGAGAGTTTATTATTTGCTTAACATTCCCATACGCAAAAACCGAAGCGATAAATGCCATAAGTTCAATATCCTTTTCATATTCAAATAGATGAGGAAATTGAAGCGGATCAGGCTCAAGCTTTGAATTGTCGAAAGCCTTGTAATGGTGGTCTAATTTTTGTTTTAGATTCAATTTTAATAATTTGAATTCAGTTATTGTTTATGAATTTTCCTTATGGGTTTAAAATATGAAATACAAAACAATATTTTTGTTATTTCTTAGTTCAATTCTGATTATATCTTCCACAATTCCAAGTCTAAGCATAGAAGTAGTTCGGAGTTGGCAATTAGATAAAGAAAAAAGAGATTTGTTTAAAAAGTTGAGAGTCAAAACTGAAATCGAAATAATCAAAAAATCCTCGGAAACTGACTCGATGCATAACTCTGCCTATACTCATAAGAATTATTATGACAAGAATGGAAACAGATTAAGACGCGAATTTTATACTGATTCATTAATGTCTAAGTTGTATTATGAGGAGGATTATTTAACTGATGAGAATGGAAATGTTTTAGAGGCATATAGAAAAGGCAAATTAATTGGAACACAAGAATTTGATGATGAGGGCAGAATCATAGAATTAAAAAATTATGATAAGGAAGGTGAAGAAAAGTGGGCTTATGAATACGAATACGATGATGAAGGTAATCTAACCTTCGAGCTTCAGTACTTATATGAAGAACCTTTCGATACAATCGAATTTAATGCGTACGAATACATCACAATTGGTGAAGAAAAATTGCTTAAATCCAAAATAAGTTTGTTACCGCTTTCTGAAACGCTTTGGGAATCAAAACTTATTTACGATTATGATAGTCTCGGCAGAGAGATTTATTATCAGGAATATGGACCAAAAGGGAAAATTCTTCAAGAAAAGTATCTGGACTATACTTCATTAACAGGTTACAGAAAATTTTATGGATTGGATGGAATTTTGAAGTTCATCGACTCACTAAAGTTAAACTCTGATGGCAAATCAATTGTTATAGCGAGATATGAGAACACAAACCTTACCGAAAGATTATATCGTGAATATAATGAGAATGGAATTTTACTATCGGAATTAGAATTATCACCTGCCAGGAAAAAACTACTTGAATGGAAATATGACAAATCTGGGAAAGAAATTGGTTTTAAAAGGTATGAAGATGAAGTTGAGAATTATACTAAAACTTTTCTATACCTCGAAAATGGTTTATTGAGTAAAACCATCACTGTAGATACTAAAAAAGGAGAAATGGACTCTCATGAATATCATTACGAATATTATGAGTAAAGTGAGACTATAAATAAGTATGATTAAATTCATCAAAAAGTAAGTTAGCTTCAATACGAATTAGAATTGTGAAACATCAATGAAAATTATAAATCTAATTTCAGTGCTTCTTTTTTTTGAAATTAACACAATTTTCCCTCAACAATTCAACCCGCTTGCAGATGCAGTAATTAAAAAAGATACTGTAAAGATTGAGCAACTTCTTCAATCCGGAGTGGATATTAATACGCAGCATCCTACCTCAGGCACTACTGCTTTGATGATTGCCAGCAGTTATTACTATTACGATGATATGGTTGAGTATTTAATCGGCAAAGGCGCCAATGTGAATCTTAAAGACAAAGAAGGAAAAACTGCTTTGCTTTGGGCATCAAGCAATTCACTACCGAATGTAAAAATATTAGTTGCAAACGGTGCTAAAGTGAATGAAGCCGCAAATGATGGAATGACTCCGTTTATTCAGGCAACGCTGGGAGTATCTTCTGGTAAAGTTCCAATTGAAATATGTGAGCTGCTAAGAAAAAATGGTGCAAATATTAATGCTGAACTTAAAAGACAAAGTGCACTTAGATGGACTGCACTACATTATGCTGCAGCTAACGGAGATGCTGAACTTGTAAAATATCTCATTAAACACGGTGCAAATGTGAATAAGGCTACAGGTGAAGGCTCTACTCCTTTATTCCTGGCAAAGCTTGGTAATTACGAAGAGGTGGTCACAATACTTAAAAAAGCTGGAGCTAAGGAATAATAATTTGCTTCCTGAGAAAATTTACAATTCATATATTTGCACTCAAAATTGTTAAACAAAACTGAGGAACAAGTGATGAGAACAAAATTTTTAATGTTATTATTCGTATTAGTATTCCTATCGACAGTAAAAGCACAAAGCAGCGGTGTTGGTTTAGGATTAATTGTTGGAGAACCAACCGGTATCAGCTTTAAATATTGGACTGGAAGCACAACAGCAATCGATGCGGCACTCGCCTGGTCATTTATTGATGGTGGTGCATTTCACATTCACGGAGATTATCTCTTTCATAATATGAGATTAATATCCGTTCCTGAAGGTACGTTACCCTTCTATTATGGAATAGGAGCGAGAATAAAAACTGCTAACGAAACAAAGCTTGGTGTTCGTGTCCCGCTCGGATTAGCTTACTTATTTCAAAGTGCTCCTGTTGATATTTTTCTGGAAATAGTTCCAATTTTAGATCTCACACCAAAGACAGATTTTGCAATCAACGCTGCTCTAGGTGCCAGATATTTTTTCAAATAATTTTTAAGTCATCACACGATAGTATCATGATATAGTTTTGATAAGCCAGGTACAAACATCCTGGCTTTTTTAGTATATGAGGGTTATGATTAAATTTGTTATAGTGTTATGAAAATTACTAACGAATGAACAAAGACCTAAAAATAAAAGTCAAATCGAAATTCAACTTTTATCCCGTCACAAAAGAAAATTGGAAAGATTTCGAAAAATTGTTTGGTGAAAAAGGAGCTTGCGCCGGGTGCTGGTGTATGTACTGGCGAATGAAAAGAAAAGATTATGACGCACAACGTGGTTCGGGTACAAAAAAGAAAATGAAAAGCATTGTTGAAAGTGGAATTATTCCCGGTATCTTAGCATACGATGATGATAAACCAGTGGGATGGTGCTCTGTTGCACCAAGAGAAGATTTTCCGGTGTTGGAAAATTCCAGAGTATTAAAAAGAATTGATAATAAACCCGTTTGGTCAATCGTATGTTTTTTTATTTTAAAAGAATATCGTAATAAAGGTTTGAGTGTAGAACTGCTGAATGCTGCAAAAGCATTTGTCAAAATGAAAAAAGGGAAAATAATTGAAGGTTATCCCGTTGAACCAAAATCAGGAAAAACTGCTGATGTATTTGCGTGGACTGGATTATCATCGGCTTTCAAGAAAGCGGGATTCACAGAGATAATTAGAAGGTCAGAAACAAGACCAATTATGAGATATATTATCAAGTAAAAAAATGGAGTAATAATGGCCGCAAAGAAATTTGAAAAGAATCTTTTATGTATCGGTGCGGGTTATGTTGGTGGTCCAACAATGGCAATGATTGCTCACAAATGTCCTCAATACAAAGTAACCGTAGTTGATGTCAATCCTGAAAAAATAGCGGCATGGCAAACGGATGACTTGCCGATTTATGAGCCCGGTCTGCTCGAATTAGTAAAAACCTGCAGAGGTAAAAATCTTTTCTTCTCAACTGATGTTGATAAAGGAATAAGAGAATCTGATATAATTTTCATATCTGTTAACACTCCAACTAAGACTTTTGGTGAAGGAGCAGGAAAAAGTGCTGATCTTCAATACTGGGAAAAGACGGCAAGAGATATTTTACGCGCAGCAAAATCAGATAAGATTATTGTAGAAAGATCGACGCTTCCTGTAAAGACAGCTATTGCAATGGAAAGAATTTTAAGTTTGAATGAAAAAGGACTGAAGTTTGAAGTTGTATCCAATCCTGAATTTCTTGCTGAAGGAACAGCCATTAAGGACCTTGAAAAACCAGACAGAGTTTTAATTGGTTCAAAGGAAACGAAGAGTGGGTTGAAAGCTCGTAAGGAAATTGTTGATATTTATGCTAACTGGATTCCAAGGGATCGCCTCATTACAAGCAATCAAATGAGCTCAGAGTTATCGAAACTTGCAGCCAATTCTTTTCTGGCACAAAGAATCTCCTCAATAAATTCTCTTTCGGCACTTTGTGAAAAAGTAGATGCTGATGTCAATGAGGTCGCTCGCGCAATTGGAAAAGATTCCAGAATTGGGGATAAATTTCTTAATGCAAGTGTTGGTTTCGGAGGTTCGTGTTTTAAGAAGGATATTCTCAACCTGGCTTATTTATGTGAAACTTTTGGTTTGTACGAAGTTGCTGCTTACTGGGAGAGTGTGGTTAATATGAATGAGTATCAGACCAATCGTTTTGTCCAAACAATTACTAAAGCAATGTTTAATACAATAACGGATAAAAGAATTGCTCTCTTCGGATTTGCATTTAAAGCAAACACTAGTGACACAAGAGAAACTGCCGCACTTTATGTTACGAGAAAATTAATGATGGAAAAAGCACACGTTGTAATTTCTGATCCGAAGGCAATTAAAAATGCTAAGATTGATTTGAAGGAATACGGAAATGATATTGAATATCAGGAAGATCCTTACAAAGCTGCTAAGAATGCTCATGCTATTGCAATTATCACGGAATGGGATTTATATAAAACCTTGGACTATGAAAAGTTGTACAAAAGTATGGAGAAACCTGCTTTTATTTTTGACGGAAGAAATATTCTTGATCACGAAAAGCTATACAAAATCGGATTTGAAGTTCATTCTATGGGTAAACCGCCATTGGTTCATTTTAAGGAAGATTAATTTTCCCAGGCTCATCGGGATTTTATTTTCTGATGAGCCTTATCATTTCTTTAACCGCTTCTTCAATTCCAACTATTACTGCTCTGGCAATAACGGCATGTCCGATACTTACTTCGTCAATGTCTTCAAGCTCCCGGAATATTTTTATATTCTGATAATCCAAACCATGCCCTGCATTTACACCCAAACCTAACTTTTTTGCATGCTTCGCTGCACCTCTTATTCTTTCAAGCTCGTCAAATTGTTCTTCTTCAGTAACTGCATTTGCAAATACTCCGGTGTGAATTTCAATAAAGTCGGCTCCAACTTCGGCTGATGCATCAATCTGCGGGATATCAGGTTCTGTAAAAATAGATACTGCAATATCAGCATCATTCAGTTCTTTTATTGTTTCTCTAATTAAAGTTACATTATCGATGACATTTAATCCGCCTTCGGTTGTTAGTTCCTGTCTTTTCTCTGGAACAAGCGTTGCTAGTTCAGGACCGACATCACAGGCAATTTTAATTATTTCAGGGACTGCAGCCATCTCAAAATCAAGTTTGGTTGTTACTAGTTCCCGAAGAAGTCTGACATCACGTTCATTGATATGTCTTCTGTCTTCCCTCAAATGAAAAACGATTCCATCAACACCTGCCTGCTCTGCAATTAACGCAGCAGTTACGGGATCTGGTTGACTCTCGCCTCTTGCGTTTCTTAATGTAGCAACATGATCAACATTTAAAGTGAATCTCATTTTGGTTCCCTATAAAATTGTTTTGATAATATTAAGTAATGTATCAATCCCAACACCATAATCATTTGCCCTATACCTCAAAGTTGAAATCAAATCAATCGTAAACATTATTCCCATATGAGTAATAATACAATATAAAACTGAGTTTGTACGGAAAGCTAGAACTCCCAACGCTATTCCTCCAGCTATTGCACCGAATGTTTCGGGAGCCGGTTTTCCATTATGTAAAATTACAAAAGGAATCATTTGTATCAGCACTGAATAGTAACCGAATTTTTCTTTCAAACCGAACAGCATAAAACCGCGCCAAATAAATTCCCAGCTGATCATATACAACAACATCCCTGATGCATAAATATAAAATTCTCCCCAGCTATTTCTCGTCGAAAGAAGATGAGGATACTTATCTGAAAAATCAGGTGTTGCTGAGAAGAACCAGATTGCCGGAAGCATAACCAAAAAAAACATTGCAGATAATGCAAGTCCTACTTTGTAATCACCAAACTGTAAACCATAACTTCTTAAATCTTCCTTGAGAATAAATTTGATGATGATTATCGATAAAAGAAATAACGTAATAAAATCTCCAATAAACCAGAAGAGATATTCATACAGAAAAACATTTGGATCGTTTTGATAGTAGGGAAAGAAATTGATCCTGAAAAAATTTCTGGAAGTGTAATACCATGATATTGTTTGAAGAATAGCCACCGACAGAAAAATGATAATTACTTTCCTGTCCATCTCCCGGATGATATCCAATAAGCGGCTCGTTTCTCTTTTCAATTCTGAAAGCTTCAAGAGTTCTATTTTAAAGATTTGAAATGTGGTCAGGACAAATATAAAACTGTGCAGTCTAATTTCACATTAAAAATGCTTAATTCAGCCAATATTCTAATTTTTCTGACCTTGACAAAGAAGCAGTATACCTTTATTTTAGCACTCGCTTTTATAGAGTGCTAATTAAATCAATTAAACAAATTAGGAGTAAAATATGGCAAAATTAAAACTCAATCCATTAGCTGACAGGGTTGTTGTTCAACCCGCAGAAGCTGAAGAAAAAACTAAAGGGGGAATCATTCTTCCTGACACAGCGAAAGAAAAGCCTGTTGAAGGAACAGTAGTTGCCGCCGGACCTGGCAAAGTTGCTGACAACGGTGAAGTAGTGAAGATGACAGTAAAAGTTGGTGACAAAGTTCTTTATGGAAAGTACAGCGGAACCGAAGTAACAATAGACGGCGAAGAGTATCTCATCATGCGAGAGAGCGATATCTTCGCAATTGTTCCTTAACTAATTATAAATCGATAACAAATAAAGGTAAATAGATATGGCAAAATTAATTGAATATAACACTGACGCTAGAAGCGGCTTGAAAGCTGGTGTTGATAAGCTGGCTAATGCCGTTAAGGTTACACTTGGTCCAAAAGGCCGTAATGTAATTCTTGAGAAAAAATTTGGGGCACCAACTGTAACTAAGGATGGTGTAACAGTTGCAAAAGAAATTGAACTTGAAGATAATATAGAAAATATGGGTGCACAAATGGTTCGCGAAGTTGCATCCAAAACCAGTGATGTTGCCGGTGACGGAACAACTACTGCAACTGTACTCGCACAAGCGATTTACAGAGAAGGTTTAAAGAATGTAACTGCTGGTGCAAATCCGATGGATTTAAAAAGAGGAATAGACGTAGCAGTAACCAAAGTCATTGCATACTTAAAATCTATCAGCAAGGATGTTGAAGGAAGAAATGAGATTGCACAGGTTGGAGCAATATCAGCAAACAATGATAAATCAATTGGTGACTTGATTGCAGACGCAATGGAAAAAGTTGGTAAGGATGGAGTTATTACTGTTGAAGAAGCAAAAGGAACAGATACTTCCCTGGAAGTTGTTGAAGGAATGCAATTCGATCGTGGTTATCTTTCACCTTACTTTGTGACCGATGCTGAATCAATGGAAGCTGTGCTTGAAGATCCGATGATTTTAATACACGATAAAAAAATCTCAGCAATGAAAGATCTTTTACCGATACTTGAAAAGATTGCTCAGCAAGGAAGATCTTTGCTTATAATCGCTGAAGACCTTGAAGGTGAAGCATTGGCTACATTGGTTGTAAATAAGATTCGCGGCACTTTGAAAGTTGCTGCTGTTAAAGCTCCTGGTTTTGGCGATAGAAGAAAAGCAATGCTAGAAGATATAGCTACATTAACAAATGGAACCGTTATCTCTGAAGAGAGAGGCTTCAAATTAGAAAATGCAACTGTATCTTACTTAGGAACAGCTAAGAAAGTTGTAATTGATAAAGATAACACCACTCTAGTGGAAGGTGCCGGTAAGACTGAAGACATCAAAAAGAGAATAAACGAAATCAAAGCACAAATTGATAAAACAACATCAGATTATGATAAAGAGAAACTTCAGGAAAGATTAGCTAAACTTTCTGGTGGTGTTGCAGTTCTTAAGATTGGCGCTTCAACTGAAATTGAAATGAAAGAGAAAAAAGCTCGTGTTGAAGATGCATTGCACGCAACCCGTGCAGCAGTTGAAGAAGGAATTGTTGCAGGTGGCGGTGTAGCTTTAGTCAGAGCAATTAATGTTCTTGATAAAGTTGAAGGTGAAAACCTTGACCAAACTACAGGAGTTAAGATCGTTCAGAAAGCTCTAGAAGAACCACTGAAGCAGATTGTAAACAATGCAGGTCGTGAAGGATCAGTTGTATTACAAAAAGTCAAAGAAGGCAAAGATGATTTCGGATTCAATGCTCAAACTGAAAAGTATGAGAACTTGATTAAAGCCGGTGTTATCGATCCTACAAAAGTAACAAGAACTGCTTTAGAGAATGCTGCTTCGGTTTCATCCTTATTAATTACTACTGAAGCTGTGGTTTATGAGAAGAAAGAAAAAGAACCAGCAATGCCACCAATGCCTCACGGCGGTGGAATGGGCGATATGTATTAAACCAATCCCATTTGGGGTTAATTCAAGGCGGGCTGATGCCCGCCTTCTTTTTTTTTAAACCAATCCGCTTTTGGTCTAAGTTTTGTTGAATCTTAGCACTTGAAAAGATATTAAACCAATATATTCACCAAATATCACGTAAATAAGAACCTAATGCTCAAATTAACCAACCTTACAAAGAAATTTGGCACTTTTACCGCTGTAAATAATATCAACCTTGAAATTAATGCAGGTGATTTTTTCGGGTTTCTTGGTCAAAATGGAGCCGGAAAAACTACCACTATTAAAATGATTACAGGCCTGTATGCACCTACCAATGGAACTGTTCAAATTGGCGGATATGATATTCAAAAAAATCATATAGAAGCTAAAAAACTTATTGGTTATATACCTGACCAGCCTTTCCTTTATGAAAAACTGACTGGTAAAGAGTTTCTGTTTTTCTGCGGTGGACTGTATAAAATTGAAAAATACAAGTTGAAAAATAAAATTGATGAGACTATCGACCAGCTAAAAATCGAGCAATGGGTAGATAAGAGAACAGAAGAATATTCTCAAGGGATGAAACAAAGAATTGCAATTGCCTCTGCACTGCTGCATAATCCGAATTTACTTGTTGTGGATGAACCGATGGTTGGGCTCGATCCGCAGAGTGCTCTGGTTGTCAAAAATGTTTTAAAGCAGAAAGCTTCAGAAGGTGTTGCTATATTTATGTCAACTCACAGCTTGAATGTAGCGGAAGAAGTTTGCTCGAGAATCGGAATGATTAAAGACGGTCAGATGATATTTGAAGATAAAAAAGAAGTGGTTGAAGAGATTATAGGAACAGATCATCAAAACCTTGAATCGTTATTCCTGCAAATGACAAAATAAATGAGTCCTTTACTTCACATATTAAAATTCAAAATACTCACGTTTATTAAGCTCCAGGATGAACTCAATTTTAAGTCTCTTCTCAAACAACTAAGTGCATCAGTAGTTTATCTTCTTTTCGCCATTGGTATTTTCTTTTTCACACGTAACATCATTAACTATCTGATGGAAGATGTGAAAATTGGAATGTTCCTGCTTCACAGGTTTGTTTTTGTTGTGCTGTTCATTTTTTTTATGACTGTTAACATCGGGAACATTGTTGTTTCATACTCAACATTTTTTAAAACAAGGGAAGTTGGTTTCTTATTGACAATGCCGATTTCATTTGCGAAAATATTTCTTATAAAATTTTTCGATAATTTCTTCTACAGTTCCTCAACACTTTTACTTATGGTGAGTGCTGCATTAGCAGGTTACACTTCATACTTCGGACTGCCCTGGTATTTTATTCCATTAGCTGTCGTGTTTTTAATACTACCTTTTATGTTCATTGCAGGAACTCTTGGAGCCATAACTCTTCTTGTAATTATGAGGTTTGCCGCAACATTTGGGATTAAAAAAGTGCTTGTTACAATAGCCTCAGCCTATGGGACGGCCGTTATATTATTTTACAACTTCAGCAGCCCAGTTCAATTGGTTACAAAGGTATTTGAATACTTCCCTAACATAAATAATTATTTTGGTTTTCTGGAAAGCCCAGCAATCAAACTGCTGCCAAATCATTGGGTTGCAGATGCGCTATACTGGATTTCTTCAGGAAGATTTATTGCTGCGGGCTGGTATATTTACCTTTTGATAGTGGTCTCGATTTTGTTCTTCTTGTTTTCTCTTTACCTGGCCAAAAAATGGTTTTACAAAGCGTGGCTGGTATTCTTAAATCTTTCGGGTGAACTTTCAGTCAAGAAAAAAAGTAAAGGTACAGTGACCTGCACCTTTGAAAATAAATCATCACTTAAACCAAGACGCGAGGCATTAGTAAAGCGTGAACTGCTTTTATTTATAAGAGAGCCAAGCCAGTGGACTCATTTTATTATAATGCTGTTCTTAATCACAATTTTTATACTGTCCATCTCGAATATTGATGTGATGATTTTGAACGCATACAACATCTACCTGAAAACGCTAATATACCTGATCATTTATCTGTTCAATGTTTTCTTGATTGCCTCAATGTCATTGAGATTTATTTTCCCGCTTGTCAGTCTTGAAGGCGAAACAATCTGGAAAATTAGAAGCGCCCCATTGAATTATAAGAAACTGATGCTTACGAGATTATTCATTTACTTCTCAGTCATCTTTGTGATTGGACAGCTACTTAATTTTGTTTCTAATTACCAGTTTTCAATTATGTTAACTTTAATTTCTCAACTGAATACTGCATTAGTTACAATTACTCTGGTATCATTAAACTTTGGTATGGGTGCTGCGTATGCTAATTACAAAGAGAAGAATCCGATCAGAGTTGCTTCATCTCAGGGAGCTTCACTAACTTTTCTATTTACGATTATTTATCTCGTGTTTCTAGTTGTTTTATTGTTCGCACCTTTGACAAATTATTTTTACGCAATGGATAAAGGAAGCTTTGCTTCGCTCTCTCAATTGCTTTATACAAGTTTAATACTTGGAATGATATCATTTATTGTAGCATATCTCAGCATATCAAAAGGTGTGAGGCTCTTTACTAAAGATATTTAAAATTTTTTAGGGTGAGGGCTTTATTTCAAACCCCACCTCGTTTCTCCCCTTTGCTAAAGGGGAGGATGAAGGAGGGATTATTTTATTGATCAAATCATTTTCTTCATTTCTAATCTCCTAGTTATGGTTGTTAAATTTTTAATTAGAAAATCATTTCATTTTCATATCTCACATTGCCTTCGTAGGGACACAATATATTGTGTCCCTACAATGTGATTTGATTATTTTCTATAACGACATTTGTCGCTATTTCAGCAAAATCATTTTCTTCGTTTCTATAAATTCTTCAGCCTTTAATTGATAGAAATATACGCCAGAGGCGTATCCACCTTTGGCGGAAACGGAGCCTGATAGCGATGAGGTATTAAACTCTATCTCATAAGTGCCTGCAGGTTTTTCTTCGTTTACTAATGTTTCTATTTCCTTGCCTAATACATCAAAGACTTTAATTTGAACTTGTGATGTTTGCGGAACCGAGTATTTTATTTTTGTGCTTGGGTTGAAGGGATTAGGGTAATTCTGCTCGAGTGCAAATTCTGTTGGAATTCCAATTTCATCTTCAATTCCGGTAGGTATATATATTCCATTAAATTCGTCAGCGCCTATATCTGTAGAATCTGCATTCCGCTGATCTCCATCGAAATCTGTATCTATACCTGTGATTGGAATTCCTCTTGATTCAAGATATGTTGGAATTGTTTCACTAATATGCAGGTCAGTCGAAGAAATAAAAGGAGGCCTTTCAACATAGCTATTCACATCATAACCTGTTGCTTGCCATTCAGCTAATGAATGATAACTACCGGTATTAGATTTTACCAGACAGTTGTAATTATTTTGCTCATAATTAAGAACATTGAAGTCTGATGAACTTAAAACTGTGTTCTGTGTCCTCAAATATATTGCAGAAGCGCAGTACTGTCCTTCATCTCTTGTATTAATAAAGATGTTATTTTTTACTTCAGTATTCATCCCAGGATTCCAAATATACAATGCACCAGAACCTTGATGATTGGCTCCTGTACCAGATAAGTAAACTGAATTATAATAAATTTTGGTATTGTTCTGATACTCCAGATGAATTCCGCCAATGTTACTGTATGATGCTGATGAGGAGCTATTTATATCGTACACCATATTATTATAAACTAGATTTCCATTTCCAACAGTGTTACCATCACCTGTTAACCCTATACCCATACTACCATTGTTATAACTCGTATTAACATTATGAACAATATTATTCCGGATTGTAGATTCTGAACATCCGTAGCAATTAATTCCGTGTGCAATAACAAATTCTGCACTGGCACCCCTAATTTTCTCAACAATATTTTCTTCGATGAGAGCATTTTGATTTCGTTCAACCTGAATTCCCCAGCTAATAAGACTATCCGTTTCCGATCCAACAATGTTACCTTTAATAATGTTGCCTATTGGCTGCAAGTTAGGTTGATGAGTACCAACCCAAATTCCGATTCCAGCTTGTTTTATAAAATTGGATTGAATAAGATTATTATCGGGTGTAACCTGTACGTTTATATCAGAAAAAAAACCCAGTACGACACCAAGCCTAAAAGATGACTCATTTATAAAAGTTGTATTTCGAACTATGTTATAGTCCGAGTTATTTACAAAACAAAGTCCATTGTTATGGACATATTGATTATTATATAAAGCACGAATTGTTAGTGTGGTTGGACCTGTTATAGAAACACCATCAAATGTTAAATAGTTAGTGTTAATTAAGCACAACACAAAATTTGCGCTCCCTTGAATAGTAACATTCTTATTCTCAGCAGGTTTAATAGTGACTCTGCTGTTTGGTCCGGCACCGGGAATTGGGCCGTTCAATTTTAAGCCAAATGAATCTGTTGGTGCTGTGTAAAGTTCATCAATCAATTCAAGCGTAACATTGCCTGAAACTCCATCTGTTTCAAGTTTAGTAAATGCATCTTGAATCGTTGCGAAGTTACCACCTGTACCCACTGTGTAAGTTCCGGGAAGTATAGGAGGACTAAACGCGGAGGTGGCCAAACCTAATTGCATATTAGTATTACCAACTGTCATTCCACAGTAATACATTTTGAGAGTATCGGCATCCAAAAGAACATAGCCTGAATTTGTGCGACCTCCATCCCATTGCCCTGGGGTTGGTTGTAAAACTGGATTTGAAGGATATTTTGTCCAGACTAATCCATCTGTTGATGTCGCCAATCCAATTTTATCTGATTGGTAACCAACGGTCTCGCCAGTGAAAAACATATAATAGTTGTTGTCTATGAATAATACCCGTGAGCCAAACACTACATGATCCCATTGACTGCTTGCACCGGGCAACAGAACAGGATTATTTGCATATTTCTCCCAGGTAATTCCATCCGGTGATGTAGCATAACCAATACCTGTTACTGACAAATTTGCATTATATCCACCGTACCACATTTTATAACCATTTGAATATGGCATAATACAAGGATAAGTTACGGCAGCTGACTCCCACGGTGCAGTACCTGGCAATAATACCGGATTTGATTGGTGTTTTGTCCAGTTAATTCCATCCGGAGAAGTTGCATAGCCAATTCTATTTAAAATTGAGGATGTTGCACATCCTGTATACCACATTTTGTACTGTCCGTTCTCTCTTAAAACATATGGCGCTAATACCATATATGCATCCCACTCTCCCGGAGTTGGAGTAAGAACAGGATTAGGCGAATACACGTTCCAGGAAATCCCGTCAGATGACCTGGCAAAGCCGATAGTATAAGGATATCCAATCTGCGCACCGGCTGTAAACCACATTTCATACCGGGATGAATCAGCATTGTATAATACTGAATTCATCGTAGTATACGCATACCATGTGCCGGGCTGACCCGTAAGAACTGGATTACCCGGATACTTTATCCAGTTTACCTGGGCAAGTAAATCACCGCTGCTCAGAAACAAAAAAGTAATGAGCAAAAACAATTTGAAAATGAACGATTTCATAAGAACCTCCTATTTATGGTTGTTAAATAATTTGTTAGAGAACAATTTTATTTTCATATCTCACATTGCCCTTGTAGGGACACAACACATTGTGTCCCTACAATGTGATTTGATTATCTCAGTAATACCATTTTGTTCACTGCTGTATATTCACCAGTTTGAAGTTTGTAGAAATATATTCCACTACTGAGATTCTGACCTTTATCGGAATAAATACTGAACTCAACTTCATACTTACCTGCAGTTTTATATTCATTGACCAAAGTGGCCACTTCGTTGCCGAGAATGTCGTAAACTTTAAGTGTTACATCACCACTTACTGGTAACTGATATCTGATCACTGTACTTGGATTGAAAGGATTGGGATAATTTTGCTCAAGAATAAATGCTGTTGGTTGAGTTGGTTCATCATCAACTGAAGTAACTATCTCAGACAAAGGCCTTCTCCAAACACCATTTTCTGTCCCCGTATATACATATCCGTTGTTATCGAGAGTGAGTGCTTGAATGTTGAGATTTGTTAGTCCTTCGTTTTTTGAACCTAAGCTGTCACCTTCGTCAGAAAATACAAAGACACCTAAATCCTCTGTTCCAATTAGCATTCCTTCTGATGAACCGCTTGACCAGCATAAGCCTGATTGAATACTAAGTGTTGCTATTGGGGTCCAGGTAATACAAGTATCAGTAGATAAGTATAAGATATCTTCCGCATTAGCAAAAATATTGTCATTTGAAAAATGACTTAAAATATGAATTGGTTTGATGTACCATATTAAAGGACTGCCAAGATAATTCCAGGTATTCCCATAATCTGAACTTATATGTATATAAGAGTAATACTCGTCGGGCCCAGCAAAGCTAGGTCTAAAGTTAAAACCAACGGTAGTAACAAGGCTGGCTTTAAGATTAAATTCATCGCCACCTATAACACTTTTACCAGGTGTTGACCAGGTAACACCATCATCAGTCGATCTTGCTATTATATCCCGCCATTTGGCTATCTCCATCTCCTCAGTAAGTTCAGCATTTACAGAAGATATCTTTTGTTCATAATCTGAATACCCATCTACAATATTGCAATAAATAATTCCCTCAGGGCTAACAGTTATTCTTTCTGGTTCTTCAGGATATAGTAATGAATCAATTAACTGCCATTCTATATCAGACCAAATCCAATTATTCCCATTGTCTAATGAGTAATACAGGTTTGCAGATTCAAAATAAGAACCACTATCCTTCTCGATCTTGAATATCTTACCTGATGTTGATATTGCCACATCACCAACATTAGAATCAACTAACATCGCCCAGTTTAGTCCATTATCAGTGGAACGATATAACTTTCCAAGACACTGATCGAACATTGGCTGCCAACTATCACAACTATCAGCAGTAACAGCAAACATAATTTGGTTTTGCACAGCGATGTCTTTGATGGTTTCACCACTAAGCCCAACTTGTGTCCACTGCCCAAAACAAATTTGTGTGGTAAGCAAAAAGAAAAGCACTGAGTAAATTATTTTTTTCATTACATCCTCCTAGTTATGGATTGTTAAATTGTTAATTAGATAACCATTTCATTTTATAAATCCTCTACGAGGATTCTTTTTTCTTTGTTTACC